>JAFLTN010000120.1 GCA_022510445.1 Muribaculaceae bacterium
GTTCGTACTTTCGAACTTTCTGTTATCCGCAAACCACGCCGTGTCCTTTAATATCGTAGTATTGTTCGAGCACCACAGCTTTATGCGGGGACAATATCCGTATTGAAAAGAACCAACAAACAAACAAGTTCGATATCTATATCGATATGGGCAAAGGACAGAAATCTGAAGTAAAACAGCTTACCGGCTGGGATACTAACGCACTCCTTAAGACAAAGGCTGCAACAAAGGAACAACTCGGCGCCAAATATCTTGCAAACGAGATAGCTTCCTTCATGTCGGCCGGACTCCATCTTAAACAAGATAAGCAGGTGGCTATGAAAATGTAAACACTGCCCTTCCTCTCTCCAAAATATCTGACTTACTAGAAAACCAACAGTTATATCACTAATTAAATCCGCCCTGTGTTAACACAAGGCTCTTTCCTCGAAATAATATGAATTATGACCTCATACAGTCTCTGCTTGACAGAGAGATTTCCTGCCTTGAATATCTGACAAGGGCAGGTGAAAACCCTAAATTCCATAAATGGTGTGACGAACATGGTGTGATACCGGATGAACAGTCCGCAGAATTCTATGTGGACATGACGGTAGATTTTGAATTGCTTGATCCTATCCTTGTATATGACATATATTGACGTAATATTGTCTTAATCCCTGATCCTTATAACAGAAGCTTTTACATAAACAGAGTTTTTTCATTTTGGTTAGATTTAGAATTAGTAATTGTCCTAATCCTTTGTAATATCGGCAATGGGTCACAAGATTGTTTTCAGCGATATGAAATGCAAGGTCGGTGTCACTGACATCGCCGACTCCCTTGGCTATCGGGTCAATCCAAAGGCCGGAGTCCGTAATTATCTTGAACTCAATCTTGGGCCCGTCGGTAATCCTGTAGATACAATCATTGTCCGTAAATCTGACAAAAAGGAACTTCAGAGCTTCTTCCGCAGAAACGGAACAAAGGGAGATGTTATAACTCTTATCCGTGAAAACCTGAATTCTTTTAATGTACCCGGTGATAATGAATGGGTAAGAATAGCCAATGTGCTTGCCTCCTTTGCAAATATGCCTTACATTGACAATAAGATTGACCAATATTCTAAAGATATGAATCAGGGACTTCCTCAGAACTTTGATCCGACAAGATATCAGACCCTTGACATCATTCCGGATAATCCCCATTGGATTCTGAGAAAACGCGGGTTTTCTCAAGATACAGTCAATGATTTCAAGGACAAGATAACTCTTGTCAGGGATATAAAGATGAAGAATTATGACGGTTACAATATAGGTTTCCCTTATTTCAATCCCTTCACCGGTCAACATACAGGCTATGAGATACGAGGAGGTGCAGGATTCAAGAGTAAAGCAGCGGGTACTGATTCAACATATTCATTCTGGTGTGCAGAATTCATTAAGAATCAGAATTTCAATGTCTCGCATATATTTTTATTCGAGAGTGGGTTCGATGCAATGGCCTTCTATCAGATTAATAAAGCCAAAATACAGAATACCAATTTTGCTCTTATATCGTTCGGAGGTGCATTCTCTCAATCTCAGATAGACCGGGTGAAATGGAAATACCGGGACTGTGATGCAATTTTTTTTGATTGCTTTGACAATGACCTTGCCGGGAATGTTTATTCAGCAAACCTTGTGAAATTCGTTGACGGGATTCCTGTGAAGTTTGATTATAAAGGCTCTGACTCCGAGAGGGAGGTGATTTTATCTATCAGTGACAAGACGATAACAGTTCCTGCAAATTCTTTCAATTTTGAGAAAACGGCTGAAAAAGCCGGTGTAAAGTACTCCGTCCAGCATTGGAAACCTCCCAAAGAAGTCAAAGACTGGAACGACTGCCTGACAAACCCGGAATATAGACAAAGCCTTGTACAAAATAAATATCAAAGAGAAAGAAACCTTGCTGAAAGACGCTCTTCCGGAATGAAATTGTAATTATCAATCATCGACATAATTCAAACTCAAATTTTTCTACTTAGAAATTTCAATAATAATTGAAAATAATATTCCCGATTATGAATTATATACGATTTATCAATGAAGAAGGTCTTATTACTTATCTTCATACAGATGGATTAGTGAATATAGACATTTCCTGTAACGCCGGGTTATGTTTCATTAATCTTAGTTCTTTCAACAAAGGGAATGAGGCCTTCTTACCGATAATATTCTCCCTTGAATTTGAAGACAAAAACCATAATCAAATTTTGACAGAATCAGATTATACAGGGATTTCCAATGAATTGAAAAATAAATTCATCTTAGAATTTGAGAAAACCTTGAAAAAAGGATTAGCTGTCATAAATATAAATTCGATACTTGATGGATTGATAGGTTCCATAAGTTTGTTTGCCCGAGATATTGTATTGAATCGTCTTAAAGAATTGTATAGAAAACCTTAGAACATCAAATATGAATTCTTTTAAATCTTTCCTCCCGGTTTTCATCGGAATAATATTTGTTTCCCCTCCGGTTGTCAAGGCACAACAAACCGATCCGACTCTGACAGCTGCCGTAATTCTTCAAACTGAGGAATTGAAATCTGCCTATAAGAAAAGGAACGAAACACAGAATAAACTTATCGAGGCTCAGGCTGCCGTTGCCGGTGCAATGATTGAAGTTCATAAGGTTGAGAACACTATCCTCGAATATATGTCTAATGCTTCATCGGCCATGAATGACCTTTATATGCTTAAAAGGTCTGCGGAATTAGTTTCAGTCAGGATACCCGAACAGTTAACAAAGATGGCCAAGGCTGTTCCGGATAACTATAAAGGCACTGCTATAACTGCATTGACGTCAAAAACGGTTACACAAGTTACCTCTGAAATGACTTCCCTATATTCCTTCATGTCTCAATTGGTGTCTTCCTCAAAATATACATTGGGAGATGGAAAAGGTGATACATCCGGTAAAAAGAATATCAATCTTCTGAGTGCTGCCGAAAGATATTATATAGCTTCCGAAGTGACAGGCCGTCTTGAAAAAATATACCGTAAACTCTACAATATCACATATCAGATTGAAACACTAGACTGGATGGATGCATGGTATAATCTTGACTCTTCTTCCTGGTCCAAATTCCAGAATGGCAAATCCATCTCCGAATCTATGATGAAACAATGGGACAGATTGAAAAAATGACATATTTTAAATACCATTAAAATCCTTTTTTCTTATTAAAATTAAGACAAGTCTTTAACAGGGTTCCAACCCTACTAATCCAATGTTATATTCCTTTAAAATGAAATTTCTAACTTTCTTTTCCACCGTCTGCATGACGGTGGTTGGCGGAGCTTTAGCCTCCTCTCTAACCTCTTGTGACTGTCACCATTTCGATGAGCCCGATCCGGGAATGTCAGTTGGTGATATTCTCTGTACAGATGGTTCTGTAGTCTCTTTCCCCGATTATGTGAAATCAGGGCGAGAAGCCGTGGCTATAGTCTATCAAGTCAATCCGGACGTTGATGATGAAATCCGCGGTTATGCCGTTTATCTTGGAGACATTTCTGATGAAGCTTTCTCCGATTCTATTCCGGTAAGTCAGGGAACTTCAAAGAATCTCAAAAATCTTGACGGCAACGAGAATACTTATGCCCTCTATAAGTGCGACAAAGCTTCTTCACCCATGGCTCTTCCGGTCTTCGACCTATGGACATTCGGGCAGTCAGCCTATATCCCTTCTGTTGAACAACTTCGACAGATACAATCTGTGAAGAACTTTATCAATCCTCGTATCGAGGCTATAGGTGGCGATATACTTCCTGATTCACCTGATGATTGCTGGTATTGGTCTTCTACTGAAGTTGAAGGACAGGAGGATATCAAAGCTTGGTTAGTTTCCATGCACTCCGGAATAATACAGGAAACACCAAAGGAACAAAAACATCATTGCAGACCAGTTGTAACCATCTACCGTCATAACAATGATAATAATAGTAACAACGGTATTGACGATGATATCCTTAATGGATTTAGGACAGACTTGGATGTCTATTTATCCATTGACAAAACTTTCTCAGATTATAAGAATATTGATTCAACGATGTTTGCTACAAGAGGAAGCACTGCATGGGGCTTACGATATTGCGTTGCAGCCTACAGGCGTGATGAAACCGAGCCGTATGTTATACAGTCATCTTATGACAATCCTGTACAGTTCAATCTTCCTCCTGGGAAATATACGTTTGTAGGATGGGCAGATCATGTTCCTAACTACGACGACAAGAGTTTTTATTTCTATACAGACGATTTCTCTGAGATACTTCTGCGTCATAAATATGATTATGAAGGAAATGATCTTGCAAAGGTCGCTTATTCGGGACAAAAAGACCTTAGGGTAGCCTATACTACAAAATCCTTACAGATTGAAATGAATGTTGCAGTGGCAAGATACAGACTTGTAGCAACCGACACTGCGGAATTCAATCCCGGCAAGATATTGATATCTTACAAAGATTTACCGGCCTCGGTCAATCCTTATCAAGGAAAGATAAATGGTAAATGGAGTGACGTCTCTTACATATCCTCAGTTTCAGGCAATCAACTTGCCTATGACCAGGTGTTGGCAGAGGATTCTGAAATAACTATCAAGGCTTGTGTGGAAATCTATGACGATAAGGATAACCTTCGTGCAAGGGTACGTCAGGTGGAGATTCCGCTTATAAATGGAGGAATAACTACAGTTAAAGGCAACTTCTTCACTACTTTACAGCTTGACGACGGAATGACTTCCGGAGGCATCACTATTGACCCTGAATTCGAGGAAACAGTCGAGATTGAATATTGAATACTTTATCAAAACTTCTAACAATTATATCAACAACATTCACTATTAATTCACAGTTTATGAAACTTACAAGGTTTTATCTTTCCGGAGCTATGCTCCTTTCAATGGCAGGATTAATTTCCTGCTCCCAAGCTGAAGAACCTGCACAGCCGGAGAATCCATTGGATTCTAAAGACAATATCGAATGGAGTGCCGACATAGTTCTTCCCGATGATTTCAAGACAAGGGCAGCGGCAGCTGGCTCTGTAGGCTCTGACGGTCTTTATACTTTCTCTCGTGAGATTGATCGACTTTGGTACGCTGTATATTATAATGGGGCTTATCTTTATGACAGTGAACAGGCTCTGGCCCCTGATGCTATCAAGAAAGGCGACGGTTTCACCGTACTATTCAAATTCCACAAGGATCTAGACCCTACAAAGATTTACATCTTCTTCTGGGCGGGGAATAAGCAGGATAATGTTACTGTTGCCAATCAGACCGCTTCAAACGCAATCACTCTTAATTTTGCTAACCGTTGCGTAAGCGTTGATCCAAAGTATATGAATGGAAATAACACAGCACTTCAGGAATACGACTCATTCTCCGGTTATTTCCAACTGTCACCTACAAAAGATGTATCCAATTATAACATGAAGGTGACTCTAAAACGTCCTTTCGCCCAGATTCATGTGTTGTCGGACGAATTTACTTTCCCGGGAGTTAATGCTGCTTTTCCCAATGGCGTTACTGTGGTTCCCGGTTTTGGAGTTAATGCAGCAACCACATCAAATTATACAACCAACCTTGTATCACCAACAACTTGGTTTTATGATTCTTCAATAGCCTTGACTCCGGCTTACAAGCAGAATGAGTATATGTTCACTCTGACTAACTATGAGTTCACCAACACTCTTTCGGCTACAACACCTGAACGTGTTACCTTCAAGAACAGACTGATGGATTACCTTGGTTGCTACTATGTATTTGCCCCGGTAGTAAAATCACCTTTGAAATATGCTACATCGTCAGGAAATAATTCCACATTACAATATCTCAATCTGGCATTCCGCAAGAATGGAGCGAATATCGGTTCATCTGAATTCGCATCTGTCAAACTTCCTGCCGACGGTCTTAAAGCCAATAACCGCTACGTCATATATAACCATGCCAATACCGGCAATGGAGACGGTGGCTCCGGCGGTGGTGAAGGAGGTGGTGGAGGCTTCATCACCGACAGCTATGCCTTCGAGATTGTTACAGCGCCCGGTTGGGATGGAACGGATGAGACAGTTCGATAAATATTTTCACTTCATTTAGTTACGTAACTCGGGAGGCGGGATTTCCCGTCTCCCTTTTTAATGATTATTCGATATGAAACTTTTTTCAAACAAATACTTTTTACCTTCTTTAATACTGAATTGTTTCCTTATTTCCTGTTCCTCAACTGATGAACCTGCTTTAAATATTCCCATTACTGACAGTTCTGATGATAAAGTAACGGTTTCCATAGATTTTGGCACCGATAATGAATTTGAAACCAGGACAATGAAAGGGTATGCCTATATAAGTAATGGTAATTATGGAGAGGATGGTTTAATGCCCCATGAAGAAACAGAATCCATT
>JAFLTN010000121.1 GCA_022510445.1 Muribaculaceae bacterium
CTTACCAAAGATTTTTTCTAATTCACTTCTTTAAGATTATTACATTCCCTGAATGCTAAAAATCCAATCTCATCCCTGTATGTTTTTCCATCTTTTTAAAAGACGAATATGTATACAATTGATTAGTAATAAGATGCAATTAAAACGGTAGAAAAATGATTATAGGAGTAATTTTGAGGTAAAAGAGGGTAAAATTAACATTTTTAACTTTATATATGAACCCGCGGATTCAACAACAAACTGAAAATGCCATAAAATAAGTTTAGAAGTTTGGATGAATTTCAAAAAATACTTATTTTTGCAATAGAAAAAGCAACGCCCTGCTTTCTTGCAGGGAATAGGCCGCTTACGAGCGGCTTTTTTTATAGGATATGGAAAAGGCCATAAAAGTTTATTTTCCGCCATCCAATTTCAGCAATGACTTGAAGGATAATCTGATTCACCATAGGAGTAAACCGGTATTAATGATAAAGAATCTAAGAAGATTTCAAACAGCGGTAATGCCGGATATTGTTTCTAAGGAAGGAAAGACTTACACAATTCCGGATAAATGGAAATGATTTGATGGAAGAGGTATTAGAAAAATTAAATCAGCATCAGTCAGAGACTCCTTCCAAATGGAGGGAAGAGGCTGAATTTCGTCGTGCCAATAAGTCATGGATTCGGAGATCTCAAAAGATAGCTGTAAAAATACTCTCCAAGATTGTGAGACAACAGAAAACGAGCTCATGTCTTTTTTCTAAGTGCTATTGCTATATAACAACTAACTATAAAATTGAGAATTATTACAATATAATAGCTCCACCAAAATGATAATACTGAAGTGAGCCACCATCCTAAGAATATTATTGCACCGACTCCAAGAATCAACAACACCCAACACATCCATTCTTTCATATAGTTTAATTTTAGAAGATTAAATGTTAAAACGTTATATGATTACGGATACAAAATTACAGATAATAAAAGAGAAACTTCCCATCCACATAATCCATTTGCTTTTATAAGACAGTATCTTTAGTTTTCTATCCCCGGAAGGAGACTCATCCACTTAATCCGTTTGGAGGCGGGATAGGTTTATTTATCCCTAATCTTTATAACTTTGCAATGAAATTGAATTTTCTCTTCAATTTTATATTTTAGAAGTTTAGAAATCTATAAGTTAACCATCTAACCTCATAACCCTATAAACCTCGCCATAGGCGACTGAATAACATGGCAAACGATAATGAAATTCTTAAGAGGATAAAAGAGAAGGCAGGAGTAGACATGACCAAGAGCGTGGATTTTGATATCCTTGCACAGGCAATCCGTGACCAGACAAATGAAAGCCTTGGGGTTAATACCCTGAAAAGGCTTTTCGGTTTCAAAACGGAGAAAGTGGTGCCACGCCTTTCCACAATGGATGTGATAGCCCAGTATCTTGGATTCACCGATTATGAATCCTTGATTAAGGAATTAGGGGATGAAGCAGACATATCCATGTTTACACCTATCGATTCTTTAGAAGTAAAAGATCTGGAGAAAGGCACGCAGGTAAGGATTTCATACGACCCCAACCGGATTTTCTTCCTTACCTATTTAGGAGACTTGCAATTTATAGTCAACGAGGTTGAAGGCAGTAAGAACCTACTCAAAGGAGATATCCTCACAATTACACAGTTGGCTGTGGGACACCGCCTTGTGGTGGCACAGGTAAACCGGAACGGTGAAAATCTCGGTTCCTATGAAGCGGCCAAATTCAAGGGATTGAAATCAGTGGAAATTGTTTAGTTACCTAATTCTTCAACTTTATGGCCCAGTTTCCTTAAGATAGGCTCTGCTCTTCGTTTATATCCCGTATAGGCCTTTGAATTAGCCACCACTCTCCATGCCTCTCTGTCAGTCAGTCCAGGGAAAGTTTCCTCAAGGATAGCGAAAGTTTCCTCAAAATATTCATACTCCTTGTCTCCATGTTTCCGTATTTTTTCGAGCAGCTGCCCCCCGGTTAAATCAGGCCTGTTTGAAAAGGAAACAAGACTGTCGATTCCGGCATTTAGTTCCTCATAATATGGCTGTATTCTTTTGTCCAGCTGTGCCGCCATTATTTGAGCCTCATAATGGAGTTGTTCCTGCGTCTTGCCGACTAATGGAGGTGCCGTTTCTTCTTTTTGAATTTCCTTTTGAACATCTTTGGGGTTTCCCTTTTTTGTTTCCAACTTTTCTTCCCCGCCCTCCCGCATGACAATGCTATCTTCCTGGATAATTACAGGTATATCAGCCGAAGTCTCATTCGTTGTTTTTTGTTTACCTTCAAGAAAAAACCAAAAGAAAAAAAAGCCTATCACAACCAAAAATGTTAGTCCGATCATAAAGGATTTATATCGTGAACCGGCAGATGAAGGTTTATAATCAAGAATATCAAGAAGTTTTTCTGTTGTGCATCCATTGGCCTTACATGCTTTGACAAACTCTCTGAATTTTCTGAATTTGAAACCTGGAACTTTTTCTTTAAGAATTTCGACTGTTCTTCCTATACCGTGGAAATCAATGGCAATTCTTCCCCTTTCTTCAGAAGTCAGGCCATATTTCGAGGGGTCGCCGGAGGTGTCGTTCAGAGAGTCGGTGTAACATTTGTCAAAGTCTATGAGCACCACGTTGTGATTGTTGGCAGTGATCATAATATTGTCAGGCTTGATGTCACAATGAGTCACATTATGCCTGTGCAGATAATCCATGACATTTACCAGCTCACGCAACATTCTAATAATATTTTTCTCACTGCTGAACCATGGATCCTTCTTTTTGATCATGATTGCAAGGGTCTCCCCGTCTATGTAATCAAGAACTAGATAATCCCTGTGAAAAGCTCTGTAATCAGGGAGTGAGGGATGATTAAGGGTTATGCCAATTTCATATTCCTTGTCAAGTGCGTCAAGATAGAGAGGATTGGTGCGGTATTCCTCCTTAAGTCTTTTCACAAAGACTTCGCGTCGTTGCCACCTTGTCCGGTAGATGTCACATGTTGTGCCACCCTCAGGAAGCTTTATTGCATCATCGAAATCTAATTCCTGATGTAACGATTCTTCTTTAAAATCACTATTTTGAAGGAACTGCGACATATTTTATTCGCTATTGTGGAGAGTGAAGTGACGTTTTTCCGCTTCGTTGTGCTTATATTTTTTTCAAATCTAACTAAAAAAAATTAACCCTCCTAACCCTTTCACCCTCTAACTCTAAACGAATAAAAGCAAACGGATGAAGTGGATGGGAGGTTTAATAAAACTATATTTTAATTTTGTGTCAGTAAAGGGAAAAGATAGTTTGCCTCTAAGTAAACTTTCCAAGTAAAAATCAAAAAAATAGAAAAAAATAATTTAAAATGAAAGAAATTTTTATATATTTGCAACACATATCGCCCGTCGAAGCCCGGTATGGGTTGCAAGGGTTGAATATGTAGACATATAGAAAGCGTTTACTTCGCTTATTCTTGGCCTATCGAATCTCGCAAATTCAATCATCGTCAAGGATCAGCAACTGTAGATGCCTTATAGTGTGAATTGTTTTGACACTAATATACCTTATGGGTATATGTTAAGATAACTCATACTCGACGTGAGGCTTCGACGTTGCTCTTCATACGATGAATGGCAATGCGAGAGCCAGATAGGCGTGAAGAGCAAAGGTACTGACTCTCACGTCTTTCTTTTTTATACCTAATCGCTAACGAGGAGAGGCCGGAAGCAACCTTAAAATTTAAAATGAAAAAGTTTTTTGTTGCTTGTTTCCCTGATTCTTACTGTCGGAACTGCATTTTCACATAATAGGGCAAATGGAAAATCACTGAAACTCATCTGTCCGTTATGGATGAAGAAATTAAAAGAAAAAACTGTTATGCGAGCAACTTTATTTGTCTAATTAAAATGTAATCAATATGAAAAAATTTCTTTCAATTGGGATTGGGATACTGCTTTTAACCTCCTGCGGAGGTGGGAATAAGAATTTGGCAGACCAATCGAGCGGCGACATGGAGGCCTATGAGAATTCTGATGTGAATGGAGTAACCCAGGCATTGCCAACTATAATGTTGCTCCCAGCCGACAACACACTTCAAAGCTTTGGAGCCTTCTCCACCAAGAATGTGAACGGAAGGGATTATCAAATCAGAGACTACAATAAGTACCTCGCCAATGATGACCGATTTCGTAGGATAGCTTCTACAGTGCAAGGAAGTTTCAATGAAGATAATTATCCTTTACAAGATTTTGAACAGACGCTTAAACAACTGAGCACAAGAGGTGCAACGGATATGGCAGACGATTTGGCACAAGATGCCAAGACACTATTGTTACAAACAGCAAATCCGGACATTATCCTGGAATTGAATTATTTCCAACAAGGTGACAACAAGCAAAAAAACAGCCTTGCACGTTCATCAAACAGCTCTAACAAAGAAAAAGTAGTGTCTTATACATTGAGCGCTATTGATGCATATACCAATAAAGTTATTTCCACGATTAATGAAAATAATATTTCAGGAAGCACTTCGACAACTGAAATTATACAAAAAAGTCTCGAAAAGAATATGCCTCAATTAAAGAAAGACATAGTAAAATATTTCTCAGATTTACAGACAAGAGGCCGAGAGGTTACTCTTAGAGTAAGCGTGGCAAAAGGAAGCAATCAAAAACTTTCTGATGAAAGTATAGAGGGAGACACTTACGCTGATTATATAATGGATTATGTGAAGCGACACACAGTGAAAGGAGCCTACAAAATGCAGAATAACACTCCGAATGAACTCTATCTGGTGAACGTGAGGATTCCGATGGTGGCGGATGATGGTACTCAATACGGCGTCTATGATTGGACGAGGGATTTAACAAAGGCGATGCGTAAAGATTTAGGTGTTAAGACCAGCAACAAATCACAGGGCTTGGGTGAGATAGTGTTGACAATCGAAGGACTAAATTAAGCGAAGAAAATAAGAAATATGAAATTTTTAAAAGTAATTTGTTTGAACTTCATATTATTGAGCTTGGCAGGGTGTGGTGAAAAACAATCCGCCGGAAAAAAATTTGCGCCTCAGGAAAAGATATCTTCTTTAAGCGACTCAGAGCGTCAGGTGGCGATTGCCGAACGAAAAGCCTCATTACGGGTTGACATACCGTCTATGATGGATTTCAATGGAGTGAAACTTACTGTGCTGCCTCCTAAACCCGAGGGTAATATTACAGAAGCCATTTCAGAACAAATTGGTGCAAAACTGCTTACAATAATTGCAGCCAACGGTATTGGCGGAGTTAACAATGTCCCTGATTTTGCTTTAGGCGCCACAATGCATGAGACGGGAAAGGAAATGACTGCCACCGCTCCACAGAAGACCATTATAAAATACACAATCAACTATAAAGTGCTCAACATGTTGGATGGCGCAGTGTATTCTTCTACGGATGAATCTGTCACAGGGGTTGGAGCCACTGATATAGAGGCTACACGTAATGCCGTGAATGAAATCAAATCTACCGACAATATCCAACAGATGCTGGCCACTGCTAAGGAAAGGATTATAAACTGGTATGAAGAAAACCTTCTTACATTGAAGAATCAGGTTTCGGGAGCAGTCAATTCAAAAGATTATGCCTTGGCGTTGGCATATTTAAATAGTGTGCCTTCACAGGCGGCCTCTGCATACGCCTATGCCTCGGAAGAATATCCTAAGGTATTGGTGGAATATCAAAAGAATATTGCACACACAGAACTTGCCGCCCTAAAGGGGGCTATTGCCAAAGGAGAAAAGGCCTCAGAACTAAATCCGGAAGTTTATACGCATCTTGCCATGTTGCCACCTGATTCTCCTCAATTTAAAGAGGCTTCTGAACTTGTAGACAAATATCAGACTTCTGTGCTGGAACGTCAGGCAAAAGAAAAAGATCAAGAATTTAATGTGGCTGAAGCCAAGAGGATTCATGAAGAACAGATGCAAATGGCGCAATTGGAAGCCGATCGTCAGATAGCGATTGCACAGGCAAAGGCTTCGGAACAAGCTATGAAACAAAGCATGCGCGAGGCTGACGACTCCAGACGCGGGTTCTGGGGAAATCTCGGAGCAAGAATTATTTCCAGCATGGACTATGTTGGAGGCAAGGTGAAGCAGCATGCCGGAGACTTAGAAGAATAATCCAAAAAATATAATTAAATAAATATATGAAAACAAGATACATAATTATAGGTTTAGTAGTTCTTTTATTCGTTTGGATGTTTTGGGATGATGATAAAATAGAAGCGAATAATCAAAACTTAAAGGAACAAATAACTGATGCAACTGCTAATGGTAATTTTGCAGATGCCTATAATTTATATGACAAATTATCTTATCAAGATCCTGATTTGAATTCAAAAATACTT
>JAFLTN010000122.1 GCA_022510445.1 Muribaculaceae bacterium
TTCTCCGGTATGTTCTTGTCATTAGTCTCCATCCTCAAAAAGCATTTCTTCAGTAAATAAATTTCTATAACCTCCATCCAGACCCCATTCAGAAATGAAAGTCTCTTTCAGAACATCCTTGAAATCGACACCGAGACGGTTACGATCTTGCGATAGTCTCTCGCTATATTCAGAATTCAATTTCACATTTTGAAGATTGGCACGACGTGTTGCAACCATATAGGCTGATAGGTAATCCATATCATCCTTTACTATTTCGATGATATCTTTCGAAAGATTTGTGAATACATATCCTTGATTGAGTCGACTATCAGTGTAAAATTTTTGTTCCGGCATGCGGAGTATTCTCCCTACAGTCTGAGCAGAGAAAGAAAAACTTCTTATTTCTCTGAAAATCAGCAATACTGCTGCTCTCGGACAGTCCCAACCTAAAGCTATTGCCTGCTTAAAAAGCAACACTTCCGTAGGATCATTTAAATCTGTAATATTTTCAAGATTGTCTGTCTTTTCATTCGAGAGCCAGATAGCAAGTTTTCCGTTTTCAACAGTGATGCCGTAGGCTTGCAAGGTGGAAATTATTTCTTCCTTAATTTTTGTATCCTCCGGAGTCAGTCTTTCGCTGTCATCATTAGGAAGTTGTATCAAAAGTAAAGGATTGATATATTTTCCTTCTCCTCTATTATGAGCTTCTTCGTATGCCTTAGCCAGTTCATTTCTCTTTTCGAGGGCAAGCCATATTAGATGTTGATTTAAATTTCCATGTGGATTCTTAAAATCAAGAGCCGGATTTAAAACCACATTTTCTTTGATCATCTCCTCCTGTATAACCTTTTCCCTCGGAACATTTACCATCTCCTCCGGGTTGCCGGTTATCGGTGTGGCAGAAATCCTTATTTCAACTTTCGGGTTTATATTATTCAATACAACCTGAGAACGTTTTGCCTGTCTGCCTCCAAACTGGTGCTCCTCGTCAATAACCAAAATAATCGGAATTCCGTTTTCCTCCTGGGTTCTCGTGGTAATGTCGTATAGTGAACAAGAATTTTCTGTATCCTTTACCATTATATTCTTGTCTTTATTGACACTTTCCCAATTAACAAAAAGTATTTCTCCCGGCTTGATATATCCGTCTGCCGAATGGTCGAGTTCATCATAAATAACCGGTCGCAACACGCAATTCTCAGTGAAGTAGTTCTTCATCTTGAAGTAACTCTGTTCATGGAGTTTATTAGGAGCAATCCAAATATAAGCCGCTTCAGTATATGGAGCATCGCCTCTCTCTTTTAGTTCCTCGTTAACTCTTGAAAGCATTTCAGAGGCCATAACTGTTTTTCCGGATCCTGTCGGTGCCTTGAATACCAGAGTATGTCGATTGCCTGATAACCCCAGTAAACTGATGGTTTTCTCTACTAAATCAGCAACAGCTTTTTGTTGATATTGAATCTGTTTCATGCTTCACCTCCTTCCTCATCAAATTCCAGTTCTAATGATGGCGCTATATTTATTTCCTCTTCAGGTGTTATATTCTCTACAATTTCCTCTTCAAGGAATTGAGGTTTTCGTTTTGGCAACACTTTTTGATAGGCATCATAAATAGCCTGAGGCAAAGCACAAAGTTCTACCTTATCGGAAACTTCCTCAAATTCATCGTTAAAAGTATAACTTCCATGAGAAAATACATAAACCTTGATTTTTGTGTCTTCCGGCATTTCCTTTATAATGTTCACAAGAAACGGGATAGCTCGTTCTTCATAAACTACCAGCATTTTTTTCTTGCTATCATTAAAATATTTTGCATATTTGGGATTTAACTTCTTTCCTGCAAAATCAGATTCAGTATAAATGTCATTCTTGATGCAGAGTAGTCCTGTTGAAGCGTACACCAATTTCCTCATATTCTTAGCCGACCGTTCCCGAGGCAAGAATTCAGTGCGGTAATAGCGGAGATTGTTATTTTTCAGGCCATCGACAAATTCTCCATTAGGTTTAGTGTAGCCTTCAATTACTCTTTTATTCCTTTCGTAAGTGACATCCTCGCAGATATTGTTTTCATTATTGGTGCACAGAATACACTGACGATGGCCTCCATCTTCTTTATTCAATTGCATCACTGCATGTAGAGTAGTTCCTGATCCAGCAAAGAAATCAAGAATTGTTTTAGGACGGGTAGATAGTTTAATTAAAAATAAAATTAACCCAAGTGGTTTTGGATTACTAAAAATTCCACCTTTACCAAAAATATCCTTTAATTCATTTACACCATGGGTATTTAAGACATCATTAATAATATTTTTATGGGGAGATGATCGTTTAATTTTATTACCCTCATTATCAACATTTAAATATATTTTATAATAGGCTCCAAATCCATTTTTTTTATTTTTATTCGGTTTAATTTCAATAAAACCGTTAGATAATCCCCACTTTACTTTTTCTTTACTCCATTTCCAACGCCATCCGTCATTATGTTTTTCATTACGCCCATTGGGAAAGGTCTTTCCAATTTCAGTTTCAATACAATAATCTAGACTTTCATGATAACCTAATGTTCCTCTATCCAAATTATCATAATAAAATGGACCTCTTTCATCATAATATTTATCTTTATATTTATATCGATCTGGATCAAAAGATTCTAAATTTCCATTGAATTCCACATAAGATTTATTAAGTGCATAGCATAAAACATAGTCTGTGATTATTGCGACATTATTAGCGTCGGATGATCCAGTTTTCTTTTGCCAGATAAATTGTGAAATTAAATTTTGTTCTCCAAAAATTTCATCGCATAAAATTTTTAAATTTGCTTGCTCATTATCATCTATTGAAATGAAAATAACTCCTCTATCAGACAATAGTGATTTAGCAATTTTTAATCGTTTTGAAATAAAAGATAGCCACTTCGAATGACGGAAAGAATCTTCTTTGTCAACATAAGAATCATTGTAGATAAAATCTTTATTACCGGTGTTGTACGGAGGATCGATGTATATTACGTCTATCTTTCCGGCGTGGGTGTAGGATAGTTCAGTGAGGGCTGCTAAATTGTCGCCTTCGATGATAAGGTGATTTGGAGCGTCGGGATTGTCGGAAATTATAGGATGGACTTTCTCATCATTTCTTTCAATAAGAACGGGGAGTTCTTCTCGAAGTTTTTCCTCAATATCTTCTTCTTTCTCTTCCCAGACTAGGCCGTATTTCTTTTGTTTGCGTAGGAGCGAGAGGAGGTCGTATCGCTCTTGGTCGGTTAGACCTTCTAATTCTTTGATTTTCTTTTCGAGTGCCTTTTTAGCGTCGGATGTCATGTTGAGGGAGATGCACAATTGAGCATCATAAAATCGCAAGACACCCCGATGCGATAAGGTTAAAACAAAAAGGAGTGGGTATCTGTACCGTTGCTATTCATCTACAGGGGTTCTAGCAAAATACCTTGACAGTTGAATAGCTATAATACAGCCCACTCCGTATGCAACTATCCCAAACCCATTCTATGCCTCAAATGAAGCACAGAACAGGCAGAGACAGGTATTTGCACACCTGTGGGCATCTACCTTAGCTATATTCTTGACTGTCTTAAAATTTGCTAGATTTCTGTAGACAAGAATAAGCGACGAGTAAACGCCTTTATAATATGTTTTTTAAATCTATCCGACTAAAGGAAAGGAATCCGTAAGCGGCGTGGATTTATGCAACAAATTTACAATATTTTTTGTGTAATTGCTAAAAAAAGAATGAGAAAGTTTAGCGCTACGCGAAAGTGGAAAGTGGAAAGTGGAAAGTGGAAAGGGAGGATGGTCTTACAGGGAGAAGATCCTGTACCCGCCTTCGGCAGACAAAACTTGCTTTCGAACAAAGGCGGTTGAGTGATGGAGCGGAGGCTTCCAGCCTCCCACAGCTAAAGATTTGGAAAGAGGGGGACCCGCCTTCGGCAGACAAAACCCTACCCTGACGGGAAAGCTATCGCTTCGCGAAAGTTGAAAGTTGAAAGTGAAAAGTGGAAAGGAAGGATGGTATCAGTGAAGGAAAGATCCTGAACCCGCCTTCGGCAGACAAAACTATCCCTTACGGGAAAGTTTAAAGTTGAAAGTGGAAAGTGGAAAGGAAGGGAGTGTGATGGAGGGGAGGCTTCCAGCCTCCCACAGCTAAAGATTTGGAAGGAGGGGAACTCGCCTTCGGCAGACAAAACTTGCTCTCGAACAAAGGCGGTGGAGTGATGGAGAGGAGGCTTCCAGCCTCCCACAGCTAAAGATTTGGAAGGAGGGGGACCCGCCTTCGGCAGACAAAACCCTTCCCGGAAGGGAAAGTTGAAAGTGGAAAGTTGAAAGTGAAAAGGAGAATGGTATTTGAGGGGGTGAAGGACTAGGAGATCTAGGAGAACTAGGATTTCTAGGAGAACTGGGAGGGCTTGGAGGGGATTTTGGCACGCGGTTTCCCTGACACTGTAAAAGCTTTTGGAAGATAATTTAGGATAATGACCTTTGCCAGGTTTATTTTCTAAGGTCAAAATTTTTGACCTTAGAAAATCCCATTCTTCTTTAGTTAAAAAAAGGGATGCCGGAGGGGCATCCCTGGTATTGGTGAGTATTTGGGATCAGAAGGAATAGTAGAAGCCGAAGTTGAGGTTCATACTGCTGAAGTCGAGGCCGAAGTTTTCAGTGAAACCGGCATTCTTGGCTGCCCTGTTAGCTCCGTTGAAACCGAGGAAACCTACGTGGGCAACTATGCTGCAATGGTCGTTGAAACTGAAGGAGATACCGGGTTTGAGACCGATGTTCCAAACCACGATGGATTCGCTTTTATAATCTTTGTATTTGCTGCTACCACCTCCGACACCAACAGAACCGTCAACGAAGAAACCGAGACGGTCGTCGGCCACGCGGCAGAATGTCCAGCGAGCGTAAGGATTGATTACGAAGACGTTGCTTTTCATACCGTCGTTGTAGTTATAGGTATAGTTGAGGGTTCCACCGACAGCCCAACGTTCTGTGAAATTATATCCCACTTCCGGAGCGATGGTGAAGTTGGTTTCATTGTCAGTGATATCTCTTGTGATACCGAAAGTACCTCCCACGTATGCTTGAGCCGAAGCGCAGATGGTGGAGAAAGCCAAAATGGCGAGAGTGATAAATTTCTTCATATCATGTAATTATTAGTGATGTGTAAAATTATGTTAAATAATTAAGATATGAAAATTTTGGAGGAAGGAAATGACTGGGAACTCCTTTGGCTGAAGCCGAAAGGCCATAGACAAACACCGCTACGCATGCGCGAAAGTTGAAAGTTGAAAGTTGAAAGTGAAAAGGATGGATGGCTCAATTGCAGGAGACACTTTAAATGACGGAATAAACTCTCAGAATGACGGAATAAACTCTCAGAATGACGGAATAAATTCTCAGAATGACGGAATAAACTCTCAGAATGACGGAATAAATAGAGGTGTAAGAGAAAACACCTCAAGTCAGGGCACAAGTCAGGGCACAAGTCAGGACACAAGTCAGGGCACAAGTCAAGGCACAAGTCAGGACACAAGTCAGGGCACAAGTCAAGGCACAAGTCAGGGGTGGCGCTTTTGGAGGCAGGGATGCCTCCGCTCCAGTGTTTTGCGCTTTTGGAGGCAGGGATGCCTCCGCTCCAGTGAAGGAAGCCTCCGCTCCAATGCTGGATGCCTCCACTCCAGTGGAGGAAAACTTTGATAAAATAAGGGATACAACAGCGTTGAGGGAGGAGGAAAGAGGGTGATGGGATTTTAATTTGTGGAAAAATTTGGAAATTTGAGGAATTTTAATTATGATGATTTTGAAAAAGTTTTGAATTGTAAAATTGGGAGAAAGTTTTCCAAAAATATTTTTATTTCTTTGATAATTAGGCTTTTGAAATTTTAAGAATGTTAAAAAGTTTTCCGGAATGAATTTTTTATAAAATTTTTAGAGGAAAAATTTTGCAGTTTTTGATGATTGTTGTAATTTCGCTATCGCTTCGCTGACGCTCAGCGAAAGTTGAAAGTTTAAAGGGAGGGAGGGTTATGGAGCGGAGGCTTCCAGCCTCCCCAAATGTAGGGACACACGGCTCGTGTGTCCGAAATAAAAGGAGACTGAATTATTGATTATCAGCGGACGCAAGGACCTTGCGTCCCTACAAAAATCGGTTGGGATATTATTCGGGATTTGGGAATTTGAGGCGGTTTTGAAGGAGTATCGCTTCGCGCTGCCGCCGTTCCTCAGCTTTACG
>JAFLTN010000123.1 GCA_022510445.1 Muribaculaceae bacterium
AAAGATATTTCTGTATATAAAACTTTTATCTATACAAGTGATAATCTGGCAGATGAAATTCAAAGAGTGAATGATGAACAGGATGACACAAGGAGATTTGATGTAGATCTTCTAAATGCAACAGTAGGAGCCGTGAAAGGATTAGGTGCCGGTTATGTGTCAGCTTTCATTGACCTTGGCGTGAATGCCATTGGTAACTTGATAACGAGAAACGCCCGTTTGCAAAATGAATGGGAAGAAACCGTAAAAAAGGAAAATTCCTGGTCTACCACAATTTCTTCTATTCAGGATATTAAAGATTTTTATAAAAAACCGTCAACAGCGGGGGCATTAGATCCTTTAAATATGAATTTTGACGGTATTGGCTGCATGAGAATGGAGGGTAATGACACTGTATTTTTTGTGTCTTGTCATATAGACAGATCGAAATTAAACCGAATAGTGAATCATTCTAAATTTGAATTAGTCTTGGATACTTTGATCTTGAATCCATTACATTCCAATTTGCCCAATACCCGGCTCCCGATAGAATATTCTTTCGATGAGAGGGGAAATTTCAATTTGATGATGAACATAAAGCTCACCTCCTCATGGTTTACAGATGCGATTGAACTACATAATGATGCCTTGTTGGGCGAATTCATGATATCAATACCCGTTTCCCGAAACGATGTCGATTCTGAGGGATATCTTAAATATTACAGGGAGGAAGACTCTCCTTCGAAATATCAGGTTATAGGAGAAAGTTTTATAGTTCCCCGATCATATATGGGGTATCGAGATGCAGACGGTAGATATAAAAATATTTGGGGTACGGGACAATATAAACTGGATATAGAATTACAGGAATCATGTAATATCACAGAGGAATACAGGGCGAATTGGAAAAATGACCGTAAGGCACGAAACAAACTGAAGCCATCGAAAGGTTTCTTCCCAACCGTGTGGCAAACAATCTCGTCGCAAAACTGGGATGAGATTACCAAATCATGGGTTATTACAACATTAAAGGCCCCAGCCGGAGTTTTATCTAATGAAATGATAAACCAATTGGGATTAGGGGCCTCAAAAGCGACGACTTCTCAAATGCCTTCTCAGACAAAGAAATAATTATGCTCTGTTAATTAATGCTTTATCCGTGCTTATCTTACGCTGTCATCTTCCGAGAATTTAAAAAAGCATGAAATACATTCTATTTATTCTTTTATCTATATTTGGATTTGAGATTGTTTATTCTCAAATTATAATGCCGGAAGAACCGGATTCAATCCCTTTCATTTTGAGAAAAGCTGAAAACTATGACTTTCTGGTGGACTATTCGGGCTCAAAAAAAGTGAAATTAGAACAGGAAGGAAAGAGAGAAACTTTTTCATATGCTTTGAATTTGCTTGATTTGGTAGGAGCAAAGGCAATTACAGGAGATTTTGACTCCCAACATGATCTGGAGGAAGCTCTTGCATTTATCGAAAGCCGTGATGTTAATTGGGAAGAATATTGGATCGCCACCCTGACCTGTGAAACAGATTTTTTAAAGTCAAAATGTTTTGAATTGTTAAAACAGATCAGGCAACATCAAAAGAATTATTGTTTAAATAAATACGGAAGAAATAGTGATGAATATTGTAAAAGTCTTTTAAATTATACAGAGTTACTATATCTGTTTATTCAAGATTATTATTTAGCAGAAGAGAACTGTAAGGAAGGTCTTTCAGCAAGCTATGCGAGAAAAAGTGACGAGTATGACGTATACGACATGTTTGTAATCTATCTGATGGGTATCTATAACCAAAGAGAAATGGCCGGGGAAGAATTAACATCTGAAAAGATAGATTTGCAAATCCAGCAATTGGAGAGAACAGAACAAAAGGCCGACATAGATCCTGATAGTTATCTTTATCAACTGTACAATCTGGGTGTGCTTTATTTTTTGAGGGAAGATTATAATAATGCTATTGAATATTCCTTGAAGGGTATGGAAAAAGCAGAGGAATTGATTGGTAAAGATAACGATCTTTATTCAGCGTTGGTCACAAATTATTTTCAGGCCAAGTGGATGTCGGGAGATGGAGATTCGGTGAAGGAGCTTCAATTGGAGAATTTGGCAAGAAGGGAGAAAATAATAGATAAAAATAGTGACGATTATTTTTCTCAACTTCGGGAAATTGCCTCTGATTATTCAGACCTTAATTATTTTGATGAAGCATTAAGAGTTATATCGACAACTTTAGAGGAAATAAAGGAGAAAGAGGGGGAAAGCCTTAATTATGCAAGTGCTTTAAATGATATGGTGTCTTATAAATTAAACATTCAGGATTATGGGGATTGCATATCTTTTCTAAATCAAATAATCGATATAAAACAAAGACATAATGATTATACATATATTGTTACACAGCTGACTCTTTCATCGTTATATCAGAAGCTCGGTGACTATTTAACGGCCATAGAAATAAGTGAGAATTCTTTAAAGGAACTGGCACAAATGTCGGAGAAAGGTATGAATCCAGACTTAATTTATAAAGTGAAAAAGTCTATAGCTTCCTCCTTGAGTTCAAATTATTCTCTTTTGGGGAACAAACAGAAATCCGCTTTCTATCAATTGGAATTGATCCGCATACTTGAAAAAGAATTAGGAGAGTCAGTGCCTGAAAATGTAATTAATCAGTTGATGGCCGAATTGGAAGGTAGAGATTATGAATATACAGACGAGGATCTGGAATATATTAATAAAATTAATGAAGAAGAATTGGAACTCATAGAGAAATCGGGACAATTAAACACTTCGGAATATTCTTATCATCTAAGTCAATTAGCTGTTCCATATGTAATTGTCGGGAAATTTGACGTTGCTTTGAAATACTTCGAAGAGAGTCTGAAATCTTATGAGCAGCAAAACAATACAAACAGTATTGATTATGCCGACTGTCTTGAATTATATGCCCAAACACATCGGATGTTGGGAAATAATGAGAGTGCTTTGAACTCTTTAAAAAAATCTTTAATGATCAAAGAGAATAAATTGCCTGATAACCATCCCGATATTTTAAGCCTTAAAACAGAAATAGCAGGCTTGGGATTTAGGATAGGGGATTCTGAAGCCATAACATATACAAAAGATGCGACCATAGGGTTAAAAAAGTTGTTGATTACAAGCTTCGCCCAACTATCGTCGGTGGAGCGAAATTTATATTGGAACAAATATAAGGATTGGTTTCTGAGTGATTTATATTCTATCTCTTCAATAGCAAACGATGCTGAATTGCACGAAATAACACTTGACGGGATTCTTCTGAGTAAAGGTCTTCTTCTGAATACTGATATAGAATTCTATAAGCTGCTAACCGATAGCAATGATACAGATCTTCTTAATAAATATTTTAAGCTAAGTGTAATCAGGTCTTCACTTAATAATTCTAAGGATATTGATCCTGAAGAATATCAACGGAAGGAGATAGAAACACAAAAACTTGAAAAGGATCTTATTGAAAAAAGTAAAATTTATGGGGAGTATGCTGTTAATCTGAATGTGACCTGGCAACGAGTAAAAAATCAATTAGTAGAAGGAAGTGTGGCGATTGAATTTATCTCTTTCCCGGATTACAATGGGAATGTGCAATATGCTGCATATATCATGAGGAAGGATAGTGACAGTCCGATGTTTGTGAAACTTTTTGAAGAAAAAGATTTAAAGAAGATACCTTCATCATCTTATTATAAAGACAATGCTTTGTCTAAACTTCTATGGAGTAAGTTTGACAACTATTTCCAAGGTATTGAGAACATATATTTTTCACCGTCAGGTGAATTATATAATATCGCCATTGAATATTTACCCCATTATAAGGAAGACGGAATAATCTCGGATAGCTTTAACTTTTACCGACTTTCTTCCACCCGTGAATTAGCTAAAGGGAAGGTGTCCCAAAAGAACAATAAGGCTGTTCTTTATGGTGGCATGAAATATGATACGCATGCCAATTTTCTTGCCGAAGACATGGCCAGATATCCTGATTTGAAAACAAGAGACATAATGCCGAATGTTGTAGAGTCTGTTGGCTTTAGAGAGGGTGTGGCGGAGTTACCGGGAACATTGATTGAAGTTGATAATATAAATTTATCCTTTCAGAACTCGCCGGTGAAAACGAAACTATATTCGGGACTTGATGGCACGGAAGCTTCATTCAAGTCTTTATCGGGCAAAAACATAAATATCATGCATATTGCTACTCATGGTTTTTATTGGACCGAATCAGAAGCAAAAAAAGCTAACGATATGATTTTTATGATAGAAGGGGATTCTAATTCTCCTCATCTCAAGGAAGACAAGGCTCTGACTCGTAGTGGTTTATTGTTTTCGGGTGCAAATAATACACTGTTGGGTAAAAAGGTGCCAAATGGTGTGGAAGATGGTATTCTGACTGCAAAAGAAATCTCAGGGTTGGATTTGCGAGGACTTGACCTGGTGGTTATGTCGGCATGTCAGTCCGGGTTAGGTGAGATTACCGGTGACGGCGTTTTTGGTTTGCAACGCGGTTTCAAGAAAGCAGGAGCCAATACTTTGCTTATGAGCCTATGGAAAGTGGATGATAAGGCTACACAAATTCTTATGACAAAATTTTATGAAGAATTTTTGACCGGAAAATCAAAGTATGAGGCTTTAAAGAATGCGAGAAATTATCTCAGAAATTATGAACAAAAGATTGAATATGATCGGGCTGAAAATCTGACTGCCTCACAAAGAAGACGACAAGAAATGCAAGGAGAGCTTGCTGAGCCCTATATAGAAAAAATAGTCCGTCCGTTTCAAGATCCCAAATATTGGGCTGCATTCATTTTGCTTGATGCTATGAATTAAACTTTGATAATATAAGAAAATGCCAAACCAAAGTCAAAATACTAAAGAAAGAACTATCTCCAGGATAAAAGAACCTGGAAAGTATAATGTTGTTTTCCATAACGATGATTTCACACCAATGGATTTTGTTACTCTGATTCTGAAACATATCTTTTTCAAGAATGAAATTGAAGCTGAAACCCTTATGTTGAGAGTACATAATGAAGGGAAAGCTATTGTGGGTTCTTATACTTATGATATTGCAATGACAAAAGCTGCCGATGCAACAAATATTGCCCGTAAAAACGGTTTTCCGTTAAGGATAACTGTAAATAAGGCTTGATTTAAAACAAAGTTCAATTTATGGAAAATACCTTACCCTTTCATATAAATACTTATAATCCTCTCGAGGAAGAGGCTGTGAAATTACTCTCAGAAGCATATGTATCAGCCTTGAAACAAAGAAATGAATATATCACCCCGGAACATGTTTTAAGAGAATTGACTAATAATTTGGTTTTCAGTAGAGCTTTAAAACAGATTGGTGGAAATGAAGACGATCTTATAGAAAAACTGGAAACAAAGTTAGGAGAGATTGAGAAAGTCCCTGAGGAATTGGATTATTCTCCTACACCATCTTTACAATTACTTCAGATGGTAGAATATGCTGATCAAATAGTATTTTCTTGTGGTAAATCTTCAATTGAGCTCACCCATATAATAAAAGGATTATTGAGTTTGGAGGAATCCTGGGCTCAATATTTTCTTATGGATGTCATAAACGAAGATGAAGGTTTTTTTCTTACCCTTTTGTTAGGCGATGTTCCATCCGAAGAAATAGAAGAGGGGGAGGAATCTCCTTTTGAAGAAGATTTCCCTTCATTAGAAATGCCAGAAAATGAAGAAAAGAAAAAAGACTGGAAGAAACTGGTGATTTGTGTAAATGATATATATAAGGACCAGAATCCTTTGATAGGTAGAAAAGAAGAACTTTCGAAGACTATCAGAGTGCTTTGTAGGAAAGATAAAAACAATCCTTTACATATTGGTGAACCAGGAGTTGGGAAAACAGCGCTTGTATATGGTCTCGCAAAAATAATAGATGAAGGAAAAGTACCTGAAAAATTGAAAGAATCCAAAATATATAGAATGGATTTGGGAAGTCTGATTGCCGGCACTCAATTTCGAGGTGACTTTGAAAGGAAGATCAAGACAATAATGG
>JAFLTN010000124.1 GCA_022510445.1 Muribaculaceae bacterium
GGAATTTTAATTAAAATCTGTTAATTTTATTCTAAAATATATTTGAAATTATAAAAATTGTTAAATAAATGAATTTTCTTATGTTCTATAGCATAGTTATGCGAAACAATTAGTAATTTTGCATCAGAGTTTTTCATGGTATTAGATTTTAAGGTTAATTGAAGATTGGTTGTCGCGAGGACAATCAATTTTTTTTTATTAATTTAGACCTTGAAAAAATTCTACAGATTATGCGACATCCTAAAATATTTTCATTGATAGCCGGTCTCTTTTTGTCATCCGGATTTGCTTATGCAGACACTCTCCAAGACGTAGATCTTTATGAAGCCGGTGGGAACTATTATTGCTATCCATGGCTTAATCAGATTCCTCCTTCAGAAACTCCGGCTCCTGAGGGCTATGAACCCTTCCATCTTGAACATTACAGCCGCCATGGCAGCCGTTGGCATATTGGTAACGGTAATTATGATATCCCTTATGAAATTCTGACTAAAGCTAAGGCACAGGGTAAGCTTACTCCATTAGGAGAAAAAGTTCTTAGTGCCACAATCGAAGTTCGTGACGAATTCAAAAAAGGTCGTGACGGAGAACTTTCTGATAAAGGTGCATGGCAACATCAGGGGATTGGCAAACGTATGGCCAAAAGATATCCGCAGATTTTCAATCCCGAGGCAAACATTGATGCAAGATCTACAATAGTTATCCGTTCTATTTTGTCTATGTTCAACGGTCTGAACGGAATTAAATCCGTTGTGCCGGAAATTGCCATTAAGACCGACGCAAGTGAGGCTGATATGTGGTATATGAACTATTCCGACACTTTAGGCTGGAAAATTAAATCTGAAGCTGATAGAAAATATTTGTGGGATTTTGAGAAACGCCATGAAAATAAGGGGGAATATCTCTCAAAAATTTTCAATGACCCGGTATATGCGAGAGACAGTGTGGGTGCTAAACTTTTTAATCCCTTATTTTCTTTATTGGTAAACACCCAAAGTCATTCCGACCAACCGTGGCTTATGAATGAAGTCTTCTCTGAAGAGGAAGCCAGGGAAAGATGGCTCTGCCGAAATGCCAACTGGTTCTTTCAGGGTGGAAATTCAGCTCTAACAGACCATCATATGCCTTTCTCACAGGCAAATCTTTTGGTTAATATTATCGAAAGCGCTGATTCAGCGGTTGTTTCACCAAAACAGAGCGCTAATCTTCGTTATGGCCATGACACTATCATCATGCCCTTGACATGCCTGCTCGAACTTGACGGTTTCGGTGAAGAAATCAATGACCTCGAAGAATTGGGAGAGAGAGGATGGCATGACTATATGGTAGTGCCTATGGGTGCAAATATCCAGATAGTTTTCTATCGTCCGAAAGCAGATGCTAAGTCTTCTCCGGATGAGGTGCTTGTTAAGGTATTGCTCAATGAAAAGGAATGTACCCTCCCGTTAGATCGTGAGAACGGACCTTATTATAAATGGACTGATTTTAGAAAATATTATTTAGACAAGATCAATAAAGAAAAGGAGAGGGTCTGAATGGAAGACGATAATATATATATTTACAGGGAGGAAAATGATCCCGACGATACTCCTGAAAATTACTCATCAGAGACAAATCAGAAAGATGAAGAGATAAATGAAAATCCCGGGAAATGCAAATATCCCTTCAGGCTGATGCTTAAGGTGATGTTTGCTCCGGTGCAGGGCTGGAAAACTCTCAGAAGAGAGGCAGCAACACCTGAATTTTTTCAGACGGGATGTTTCTATCCTTTATTGGCGTTGCTGGCTTTAAGTCAGTTTGCCGACTTTTTCTATAGTAGTAGGATCACTCTATCTTCAGTAATTACAGCCGGTGTAATTGCCTTTGTTTCTTATTTTTTCGGATATTTCAGCGTTTTGTCTTTTCTCAGAATTGTTTTCCCAAAGGAAATAGGGGAGTATTTTGAAAACAATTACGGGAAGGTATATATCATGCTTTCAATGTCTACCCTGGTTCTTTTTTCTATATTCACCAATCTACTGCCAATGTTGTGGCCAGTTTTGATTTTTCTCCCTTTATGGACAATCTACATCATGTATCGTGGAATCAGGTTTTTTAAACTGCCTGAATCCTACACGCTGAAATTTACAATATTCTCATGTGTTTCTGTAATTGGGTTCCCTTTATTGATTGACTGGGCATTAAACGCATTACTTCCAAATTAAGATGAAAGCGAGTCAGGTAAACATTAAGAATAAGAAAGCTCATTTTAATTATGAGATCGGTGACACCTTCACCGCAGGTATAGTTCTTACCGGAACGGAGATTAAGTCCATACGTGATGGAAAGGCAAGTCTCACCGATAGCTATTGCATGGTCGAGAACGGTGAGGTATGGGTGAAAGGAATGCATATTTCGGAATATTTTTATGGTTCTTATAATAACCATTCAGTAAAAAGAGATCGTAAATTGCTTCTTAATAAAAAAGAGATAGCCAAAATTTCTAAATCAGCTTTGGAACCGGGTTTCACAATTGTGCCCATAAGAATTTTCATTAGCGAAAAAGGTTATGCCAAACTTGTCATTGGTATTGGTCGCGGTAAGAAACAATATGATAAGCGTCAATCTATAAAGGAGAGGGAAGATAAACGGAATATTGACAGATTTATGAAGAGATGAAGCTGCGCCGACTCGAACTGTTATCGCCGGCTTCTAATGCGGATATCGCTATTCAGGCTATTGAGCATGGAGCCGATGCCGTATACATGGGAGCTACTTCTCACGGTGCTCGTAAAAATGCGGCTAACTCTCTTGATGATATCGGGAGGGTTGTAGACTTTGCCCATCAATTCCGTTCAAAAGTTTATATCACTGTAAACACCATAGTCTACGAAGATGAGATCAGGCAGGTGGAAACTCTATGCAGGGACTTGTATCACCTTGGTGTTGACGCTCTGATTGTCCAGGATATGGCTCTCTTAAGGATGTCACTACCTCCAATTGCCCTTCATGCCAGCACACAATGTGATATCCGAACTCCGGAAAAAGCCCTTTTCCTTCAGGAGGTGGGTTTTTCACAGCTTGTCCTGGCTCGGGAATTAACCATTCCGGAAATAAAATCGATAGCTGAAACTGTTACGATTCCAGTGGAGTGTTTCGTCCATGGGGCTCTATGTGTAAGCTATTCGGGAAGATGTCATGCCAGCTTTGCTTTAACAGGGAGAAGCGGCAACAGGGGTGAATGTGCACAGATCTGTCGGCTCCCTTTTACTTTGACTGATGGAAAAGGTAAGGTAATTGCAAAAGATAAGTACCTTCTTTCTTTGAAAGATTTTAATGCTTCTGCATCTCTGGAAGATTTAATTGAGGCCGGTGTCTCTTCTTATAAAATCGAGGGGCGTCTGAAAGAGTCAGGTTATGTGAAAAATATAACCTCTTATTATAGCCATAAACTAAATCAGATTATTAATCAGAGCAATGGTAAATTTTCAAGATCTTCTTTCGGTGAAGTGATTTATAATTTCATACCCAATCCTGAAAAGAGCTTCAATCGCGGTTTCACGGATTATTTTTTGACTTCAAGAAAACCATTGAATATCGCATCGTTGGATACCCCGAAATCTTTGGGTGAAAGAATAAACAATATTTCCAGTCTCAATAATGGTGATGGAATCAGTTTTTTCGACAAGGGGGGTAATTTCACCGGGGTTAATATTAATAGGGTTGAAAAGGGTCGTCTGATTTCTTCAAGAAAAGTTGAAATCCCCAAAAATAGTCCGATTTTCCGTACAAGCGATATCGTTTGGAATAAATTAATGGCCGGGAAAACAGCAGAAAGAAAACTTCGTCTTGAGATAAATATTGACAAAAATGGCGTTACGGCTGAAGATGAAAGGGGGCTCAGAATCAGATTGCCTCTGAATTTTGAAATTGAAACTTCTTCTAAAAAAGTTGATTACAGAGAAATTTTTGATAAGTTAGGTTCAACTGTTTATAAGCTTGATAAATATTGTTCGGCTTTAGCCCCTAACTGTTTTATCAGGTTCTCTGAATTAACTTCTCTTAGAAGAAAACTTATTGAGGAATTAAACCGGTGCAATAGGACCACTTATCCTTTTGACTATCGCCGGGAGGAGAATCTCATGGTTAAATATTCCTCACCGATACTTTATTATGGGGATAATGTAGCAAACAGTCTTGCCGAGTCTTTCTATAAAGATCATGGTGTTGTAAGTATTGAAAAGGCAGCCGAAGTTTCCGGATTCAATAAAAAAGAGGAAGCAGTCTTAATGACAACCCGTCATTGTATTCTTCGTGAACTTGGATTATGCAAAAAAAATATTAAAAATTGTAATAATAGAAAAATCCAGGGAGACCTGGTTCTGATTAACGGCAATAAAAAATTAAAATTGAGTTTTGATTGTGAAAATTGTGAAATGAAAATTATCAACTAATTCAAGATAAAATGATTTCATTTATAATATCCTTATGTCTTCTAATAGGCGGTTATTTCATTTATGGAAAGATAGTGTCTCGCATTTGTGGTGAAGATTCTTCGAAGGTCACTCCTGTGCATAGGCTGGCCGACGGTGTTGATTATGTTCAGCTCCCTTCATGGAAAATTTTCTTAATTCAATTTCTGAATATTGCAGGATTGGGTCCGATTTTCGGTGCCATTATGGGGATTATGTACGGACCGGCAGCTTTCCTCTGGATTGTCTTCGGTACGATTTTCGCAGGTGGAGTGCATGATTACCTTTCGGGTATGATGTCTTTGCGACAGGATGGGGCTTCTTTGCCTGAAATAGTTGGTTCTCAGTTGGGTGGAAAGTTGAAAAATCTTATGAGGGGATTTGCTCTTATGCTTATGGTGCTTGTTGGAGCCGTTTTCGTGTATAACCCTGCCGACCTGCTTGCCCGGTTAACTCCAGATTCTCTAAATCTAATGTTCTGGATTGTAGCCATTTTTGTTTATTACATAGCAGCTACTCTTCTTCCCATAGACAAACTTATCGGTAAGCTATATCCGTTATTCGGTTTTGCCTTGTTATTCATGGCTTGTGGAATATGTGTAATGCTGTTTATAAACAATAGTTCCGTTCCCGAAGTGTGGGATGCATTCTATAATCATAAACCGAATCCGTCATCTAATCCGATATTCCCCATGATGTTTGTGTCAATAGCATGCGGTGCCATAAGCGGATTCCACGCCACGCAGAGTCCCATGATGGCACGATGTCTTAAAAATGAAAAGCATGCGCGTCCCATTTTTTATGGTGCCATGGTCGCTGAGGGCATAGTCGCTCTGATCTGGGCCGCTGCCGCCGTTGCATTCACTGGTGGTTATGACGGTCTCCAGAATTATCTCGGAACAGGTTCCCCGGCAGTTCTCGTTGATAATCTTTCGAAATCATGGCTTGGAACCTTTGGTGGAATCCTGGCGATTCTTGGGGTTATTGCAGCTCCCATAACTTCGGGAGATACTGCCCTTCGCAGTGCGCGCCTGATAGCTTCTGATTTCCTCTCTGTAAAACAGAATAAAATAATAAAAAGACTTGCGGTTTCCATCCCTGTCTTTGTATTATGTTTTATTATAATGCTCCTGCCATACGATGCCCTATGGAGGTATTTTGCCTGGTGCAATCAGGTCCTTGCTGTATTTACCCTTTGGACGGCTTCTGTCTGGCTTGCACGGCAACAAAAGAATTACTATATTTCTCTCATACCTGCGCTTTTCATGACTTGTGTCACCGTTTCCTATATTATTTTCGCTCCTGAGGGATTGCAAGGACTTGCTAATGATATTTTTGAGATAGAGATTCCATATTTATTTTCCGTTGGTATCGGAATTGCAGTCAGCGCCGGTCTGTTATATGCATTTAGAAAAATGATCTCAGCCGAAGGGAAGCTGAATAAACCATCTGCAGATCTCTTGTC
>JAFLTN010000125.1 GCA_022510445.1 Muribaculaceae bacterium
ATATCCAGACTCTGTGACATCACTAGTTACTGCAAGTGCGTCTTTCCAATCTACTTGTCTTGGCATAAAAGAAGGTTGCATTAACAAAACTTTTATCATCTGTTTACGATCTTGATTTTCCGGCATAAAATCTTTGTTGATAAGAGATATTTCCAGAACCTTTTCAATGGCTATTAAAGTTTTTAATTCAAAATTTGTTTTACCGGAAAGATAACGAGTTATATTTCCTGGAGCAACTCCCAAAACTTCCGCCAATTCAGAATTTTTCATATTTTTGAGGCGCATAGCTTTGGTTATTTTTGCTGCAATAGCTGTTGAAACAGCTATTAATTCCCTTTCTCGTTTTCGTTTTTCTCTTTTATTTTTCATTTCATCGGTTGCGGGCCGAGAAATACTCTTTATTTTATCTTTTAATGAATCCATTTCTTTATCGTTTTGCTATTAATTTTAATTCCTCCCTTGTTAAAATACCCTCGGTAATTAAGTAAGAAATTAAGTCGTCTACTTTTCTTTTGGCATCTTCCAATAAAGGAGAATCACTGAGTTGGTGTCTTATTTTTATACCACCAAAAACGATTATTATGCAATTATGTTCTAGTTCGGCAGCATAAATTCTTATCATAGAAGAAGAGTCTATTTCGCCCCATTTCAAACCAGTGATAGGTTGGAGTCTGGTTCCTTCCAGCCATTTAAATTCAGAATGAAAATCCGGAGTTTCACCATTTTCCACATTTTCAATCAATTTTTCAAGCCTATCTTCCAAATCAAGAGCTTCCTGTACTATTTTATTGGCGTATGCTTCCTTATCGGATCTAGGAATTCCAGTGGCTTTTTCATAATAATCATTTATTTTAAGATTGTGTTCATTGAAGAAACTCAGAACAGTTTGAAAATCTTGCAACTCTTCAAAGATGCGATTGTATTCATCATCTTCCTGATTATCATACTGCACACTATAGAGTATATCCGGAATTATTTCCCATATTATCATATATTAGAAATTTGATTGCTAAGATAGCAATTATTTCATATATAATAAAACTAAAATTGAAGAAATTTATTATAAAAATGAAAAAGGTTTAAAAGTTTTGATAGCTCGAACCATATCGGGTTAGCATGATGTCATCTATCTGACGCTCAGCACCTGATCCAAGGCTAACCATTTTCCCGGCGTCGGCAAAATGGTCATTAATATTTTCCCCGGCATTAGTACAAGCTTCTTTAGCCTTATCTATGACATTCTTAAATCTTTCCCATTTGGCATAACCAAGCAGAGGATATAAGTCTCTTGCGCTCCAACATTCCACTCCATCATATTCAATGGCTATACTTTCAAAGCTATTGAAAAGATCCTGAATCTCGTTTGCCTTCATCCTTAATTATCTTAAATTGCAAACATAACCATTTTAATCAAATGGAGCTATCCTATTAGTCGTGATGAATGACGATGAATTTATAAATGTTTAAAAGTTAATAATTTACTATCGGTTATCATCATTTCATCTTATTTAAAACATTTAGGAAAACAACACCAGTCTTCAAGGTTAATAATTCATATCTCTATACCGGTCTTCATGACATCATAGTAGAGAGGACTGTCACTGCCTTCATACATCAACACAGGCTCTATAGTAGTGCTAACTTTACGGCATAAAGACCATAGTAAGGAACTATCCTCCCACCATGTATCCTCACTTCTGTCCGTTGGCACTATGACAGCCACATCTATATCACTTTCTTCTGTGTAACCTCCTTTACTATAGGAGCCAAACAGATATAGAGACTTGACAGGGAGATGCTGACATACCAACTCCTTATATCTTCTTACAAGGCTTATAGCTTCTCCTTTATCCATTGTCTTAAACTGTTTGTTCCCTCCATTATATGTTGGCAAACATCAGGAGTTAATCTTCGCTGAATACTCATCTTATAGTCAGGGTACCTTGCCTCTATATTAAGTGGCTCCATGCTGTCAATAAATTTTAGCTGTTCCTCAGACATCTGGTCGAGCAGACCAGACTTTTCAGCAAGTTTTGACAAGGTATGTATCTTCAAAGGTGGCTCCTCAAGTACTTTACTCCAATAGGCTTTCAACATCTTCTCAATGACTTGATGACACATAAAAGCCACATAGAGATACCTTTTGCTCTCCATAAGAGCCTTTGCAGTATCATAATCATAGTCTGCTATGTCCACCCAATATGCTACTCTGTCATTCATCATCTTTTATCATTTGATAGCGTAAAGAACAGCAAAGTCTTTCCAGCCATTTCAAGATAATATACCACGGTCAATAATTTCTTAATATCTTTCTTGGCTGAGTTTAAGAAATAGTCAGTAAGATCCTTATTGCCACAATCAAATGGCAACAGGATAGAATTTTCTTTTAGTCGGTGAAGTTTGGAGAGAAAGGGGTTCATTTAATCACAGTATTTCTCAACCATTTCCATAAAACGTTTAGCACCCTCTTCAACCTTTTGACGAGCTTTTCTTCTTTCTTCAATCGGTGGGAGATTAGAAATTTCCTCCCGGAAACGTCTTGCATCCTCACCGAATAGGATAGGTGTATTTCTAATTGGTTTTGCCATAAGGAGAGAGAATTTTAAAGGAATTATAATAACTGTTATGCAAAATTGGATAGAAGAAAATTGCAAGGAGTTGATTATAACTCCTTGCAATTCTGGATTTGTGACCCCGGTGGGGCTCGAACCCACGACCCAATGATTAAGAGTCATTTGCTCTACCAACTGAGCCACGGAGTCATCTTTTGTGCTTTCCAAACCTTTTCGGCTTGTTTGCGACTGCAAAGTTAGGAAGATTTTTTGAAGTTGCAAAATTTGACATTATATTTTTTGGCTATGATTGGGTATTTGTTACGGGAAATGCAAATAAAACCAAATTCATTTGCCAACCATGGAAAAGCCTTCCAGGCTAGTAAAAAATAAGGAATCGCTGTATAGTTACTTGGTTCAAATAGAGTAATCTATTTAAAGAAAAGAGTTATTGCATTATTCCGGAATCTCAATTTTTGAAAACCTATCGTTAATTACTTAATCTCAATTTTTTGTAAAATCTACAATTATAATCGCAAAAATTTGTACCTTGGAGCTCTCCTAATCGCAAAAATTTGTACCTTGAAGCTCTCATAATCGCAAAAATTTGTACCCTGGAGCTCTCTTAATCACAAAAATTTGTACCTTAGAGCTCTCTTAATCGCAAAAATTTGTACCCTGGAACTCTCTTAATCGCAAAAATTTGTACCTTTGAGTTCTCTTAATCGCAAAAATTTGTACCCTGGAGCTCTCTTAATCGCAAAAAACTACCTTGGTGTTTGCAATGCTTACGAAGAACCATCACAAGCTAAGCTTCAAATCATCGACCGTAGTATAAGATAAATGGTAATCATAGACATCCTCTTCGAGGAAGTTTTATCCTCTCATCTCCTTACCCCAGCAAGGTCGCTACGCTTCACTTATGCTGGGGTTCACCATAGTATAAGCTCTTCGAGCTATCCTGTCGTTTACCTCTTCCTACTGCCCCAGCAATGTCGCTACGCTTCAATAAGCTCTTCGAGCTATCCTGTCGTTTACCTCTTCCTACTGCCCCAGCAAGGTCGCTACGCTTCACTTATGCTGGGGTTCACAATTGATAAGCTCTTCGAGCTATCCAGTCTTTACTATTTGCTACTACCCCCCAGCAAGTTCCGCGTTGCTTCACTTATGCTGGGGTTCACCATAGTATAAGCTCTTCGAGCTATTTTGAGTTTTTCTCTCTGCACACCCCAGCAAGGTCGCTACGCTTCCCTTATGCTGGGGTTAACAATTGATAAGCTCTTCGAGCTATCCAAAAGGGGGGTGTGCTGAACAGCACACCCCCCCCTTGGTTTTATTTTTAAGAGCTATATTATCTTACAATAATTTTCTGAACTTTATTGCCTTGTCTCTTAATAACGAGCTGACCATTTTGCGGGTTAACAACTCTCTGACCCTGAATGTTGTAATATTCAATCGGAGCATTTTCATCTTCTATTGACATTTCAACACCGGTTGTTTTGTTCAGAGGAATTTCAAGTTCTGTGAGGTATTGTTTTTCAAGAACATTGTTAAAACCTACAGTCTGTACTGTAAAGTATGCGAACGGTATCACGAGAGAAATGGCGCCATTGGGGAATTCACGGTCAAGATCGAAGTAATAATAATAACCGAGATTACCATTAATAGTGAAGATGTCATCTGTAAGGTATACAGATTCCTGTTCGCCGTTTTCGTTGATGATGTAAGGAGAAGCTGCTTGAGTATTCCTTTCAAATGAACCATCATATACTTCAGGAGCCTCAGCATAATCATAATAGAAGATTATTTTATTATCTTGCTCCAAGTAGCTTACAGTAGGTCCGTCAAACGGATCAGCCGGGAGGAATTTGCAAGTCTGGTATTTAGTTGTAACCTCATTTACCTGACCTTTTTCATTCTGAATTACACCCATCGGGAAATAGAAATAATATGTACTCATTTTAGGAAGTTCATCGAATAATGAAGTGAAATCAACTACAAGTACATCGTTTTCTCCCTTAACGCTTTCAAAGCTATACTCCGGATAAACAGGTCCTTCGGATTCACCTTGTCCTGACACATAACCATAAAGCATCATATAGAAACCATCTTCACCCGGCTTGATAGTCTCATAATTCCAAGTTACCCTTAATTTCGGGATATTTTCTCGGTTTACAGTTCCGTCAGGTGCGGAAAGAGTGGTCAACTCGGGAAGACCGTCCCATACTTTATATGTAAGATTTGCACTGCCACCAACAGCTGTTTCATCAGCGATAAGACTGTTCACAGGGAGGTTAACAATTACTTTGTGATTGTCGGGCACTTCGCCTATCAGGTTGAAGCTAACAACATTGCCTTCCACTTTTACATCGCTCCAAGGAATTGTATAGTCATCATAATATTCTGAAGTCCAAGGATCCACAATTGTTTCAATATTAACCCTTACATCACCTGCTGACTCAACTTTTACAAGATTGGTATAGTCGCCGTATACCAAAGTGATCTCGGCGTCTTTGATCTCATCTGTAGTTAGAGTTCCCGGTTCCGGAGTAGCGGAAGTATATGATCTCATATAATCCATTACATTGATAGTAAATGTAACCTCCTCATTGTATTCGTAATCATCTTTGCTTTGAACGATACCGTAGGGATAAGTCACCTTGATCTCTCCTTTCATATTGTAATATTCCAAATCCTTGAGACCCGGCACTTCATAAAGAGCGAATGTAAGTTGTTGGTCATTATTTTGTACTTTAGGAATACCGTCAGCAAGATTTGAGAACGTAAATGTTCCCAATTCACATTCCAAAGTCACCTGGGCGGGAGCCATGGCGATTTCAATTTCAGTGCCTTTCCATGCGGTGGGATTCCAGTTCCAGGCAACTGCGATATTGTAAATACTAGTTACATACTCTCCTTCCGGAGAAACAAGCGAAGCTTTGTCCATGCTTCCGGCCATGGCGGTTGATCCGGCGGCTGCGAAAGCTAAAGCTGAGAAAATAGATAAAATTTTCTTCATGATTAATAATATTTGGTTAACAAAAGATTAATATTTTCTTTATGATTGAAAGAGAAATAAGTCTGCTTTCTATATTTTTTGCCAAATTAATATAATTTTTTTTATTTTCAAAAAAATTTTAAAAAAAAATCATTTTTAATAGAGATTCCTTATTTATCAAATCTTTATTTTACGTGTTGTCTTCCCTTTTTTCATGATAAGGATTTGTCCGGTCGCCGGATTCTCAATCCTTACACCCTGCAGATTGTAGTATTCCACCTCCGCTGAATTTTCAGTCACTATTCCCACGCCTGCATCGTCGGCCG
>JAFLTN010000126.1 GCA_022510445.1 Muribaculaceae bacterium
ATGGTAGTAATATAGGTAGTTAAACAGTGTTAGGATTATAAACAATGAAATTCACAATGTCATTAAATCCCTTTAAAAAGTTCGATAGTTCGTCAGTTCCTTGTACGAATCAAGGCTCTTAATTCGCTGAAATTAAGAGCCTTAATTATTTTCAATAAGCAACCAATAAGCAACTTTCAAAATATCATAACAAAGCTATAAATATAAAGCGGGACTAATCTTATTAGTCTGGAAATTTAACATTTTTAAATTTTACCTAAAACTCTCCTAAATTTGGATAAATGAAAAATTATTAGTAAATTCGCTAACACTAATTAAAATTAGATGAAAATCGAGATAACAGCAGATCAAGAAAGGCTTGCCAGAATAGCAAAAGCATTGGGACATCCGACGAGGGTGGCTATACTTAGTTTTTTAGCGAAACAAAAAGAATGTTTCTTCGGCGAGATTCATGAAGTTTTGAATGTGTCCAAACCGACAGTATCCAATCATCTTTCAGAACTCAAGGAAGCTGGTCTTATCCAAGGTACAATCGAACCTCCAAAGGTTAGATATTGCATCAATGATGAAAACTGGAACCAGGCCCAGGCCTTGTTCCACTCATTCTTTGAGGAGAACCAATTTGATAAAGAAAATAGCTGTTGCTGAAACGCTATTTTTTAAATATTATAATTAGTTTTTAGTCTAATATCTAACTATCATGAAACACTTAATACTTTTTATTGTTTTTTTGTTCTTTACCAATGATATCCTTGCATTTGATTCTGTTTTAGATCAGATCGTAAAAAATATGTATGGAAGTACAAAAAAGTTAAGGTCAACAATAGACATAGAGGAAGGACATATCACTCTTTTTGTTTTTTGGAAGCCCTATCTCTTCAAGCATATACCCCACCCCAATGGGTAGCTGTAAATCATGAAGGAATTCCTATTTTTAGAAGAAAGATTCTTGAAGGTGATATGGATGCAGAATATTATTATGAAGAACTGGTATCGGTAATCACAAAAGAAAAATAAAAGAGATGAAGTATTTTATTAAATGTAGCTTTATAACCTCAATGTTATTATTCTTATTTTTTGCTTTTTCCTGTTCGGATAAAAATAAGAATAGAGTTACCGGTCAGAATATTAACGAAATTGAGAGAAGTACAGCAAATCATGTTGAGGTGATATATTTTCACGGCGGTATAAGATGTGCAGCATGTGTTGCAATGGAAAAGTTCGGGAGACAGGCAATCGATAGCGTTTTCTCAAAAGAACTCCAAAATGGTTCTTTAGTCTTCCGTTCGATAGATTTAATGGAACCTGAAGGGGAAAAACTTGGGGATAAATATGAGGTTGCCTCCTCATCATTTCTTATCATAGGTTTCAAGGATGGTGAAGAAACCGTAACAGATATGACGGCATTCGGATTCAGGAATGCAAAAGACAATAGAAACGTCTTCAAGCAAGGAGTCATTGATGAAGTAAATAGGCTTTTAAAATAAAATTAAATTGTAACGATATGAAAAAACTGAGTTATCTTTTGATGATTGTGGCATTCATGATACCCTGTGTGGTTTGTAACGCCCAATCCACTTCACAAAAATCTGCCAACAGTCAGGTGGTGGAAGTTTTGTATTTTCACGGACCACAACGTTGCAAAACTTGCGTAGCCCTTGAAAATGCTGCAAAAGAAGTAGTAAACACACGATTCGCCAATGATGTGAAGTCAGGCAAAGTAAAGTTCAAAGAGATAGACCTCAATACAAAGGAAGGTGAAAAAATCGGGGATAAATACGAAGTAGCCTGGTCTTCTCTTATTATTGTGAGGAAAGACGGCAAAAAGGAGAAAACAGCCAACCTGACGGATGACGGTTTCAGATATGCAGTAAATAACAAAGTAAAGATACAAGGTCTGATAGCAGATAAGATTAATGAATTTTTGAAATAATGGAGTGGATTTATTCAATCTTGGATAGTGAGACAGCTCCGGTTTTGACAGCATTCCTACTCGGTCTGATAACGGCTATATCACCATGTCCGTTGGCCACCAACATAGCAGCCATCGGGTTTATAGGGAATGATATAGAAGACCGGAAGAAGGTTTTTATAAAAGGAGTGCTTTATACAGTTGGAAGAATCTTTGCCTATACACTGCTTGGAATAGTTTTAATTTCCATCCTAAGGGAGGGAGCCAGCGTGTTCGGGATTCAGAAACAGATTTCAAAATGGGGCGAACTGTTGGTGGGACCGCTCCTGATTGTAATGGGACTGTTCATGCTTTTCGGCGATCGACTGAATCTTCCGAAATTCGGATTCAGCGGTAATGGAGAAGGCCTTGTAAAAAAAGGTGGCTGGGGCGCATTCCTTATAGGCATATTATTCGCCATGGCATTCTGCCCTTCAAGCGGTATCTTTTACTTCGGCATGTTGATACCCATGTCGGTGACCACGACTGCCGGATGGTTGCTTCCTGTAATCTATGCCATCGCCACAGCTTTACCGGTGCTTGTGGTAGCCTGGATTTTAGCTTTCAGCGTGAAACAGGTCGGAACTTTTTATGGAAAAATGCAGAAAGTACAGAAATGGGCTAATTATATAGTAGGTGCTCTTTTCCTGACCATAGGATTATATTACTGCTGGATGATATATTTATAAATTATTAATATGGAAATAAAGGTATTAGGAACAGGTTGTGCCACTTGCAAGGCACTTTATAACACGGTTCAGGAAGTGGTAAAGGATTTAGGAATTGAAGCCACTGTAATTAAAGAGGAAGATCTTTTAAAGATAATGGGATATAATGTTTTGTCACTTCCTGCACTTGTAGTCGACGAAAAGGTAGTGGCAAAAGGTCCGCAGTCTTATGACAAGGTAAAATCTATATTAACAGGCATAAAATAAATAGGAAATATGAAGACAATTGAAATATTTGACCCGGCGATGTGTTGCCCTACCGGTTTATGCGGTACAAACATCGACCCAAACCTGATGAGAATAGCGGTGATTGTTGATACTCTCAAAAAGAAAGGAGTAAACGTAACCCGGCATAATCTTAAGGATGAACCGATGATTTATGTTACAAACACCAAGATCAATGACCTTTTGCAGTCAAAGGGTGTGGAAGTTCTGCCGATAACATTGGTTGACGGTGAAGTAGCTGTGACGGGGGAATACCCGACTACAAGGCAGATGGCTGAATGGAGCGGTGTGAATCTTGATTTCATGCCGATACAGGAAGATAAACCCAAGGAGGAGCCCAAAACAGATTGTTGTGAAGGGTCTGACTGCTGTTGTAGCGGTAGCAATTGGGATTAAACTTGAAATCTTAAAATTCGGCAAAAATGGAAAAATTCAATATAAATGATGTTGAACTGACCAAATACCTTTTCTTCACAGGCAAGGGAGGTGTAGGAAAGACTTCTATTGCATGTGCCACAGCCATAGGTCTTGCCGACCAAGGGAAGAGGATTCTCCTTATCAGCACAGATCCGGCATCAAACCTCCAGGATGTTTTCGGTCAGGAACTTGACGGACATGGAAAAGAGATAAAAGATGTTCCCGGCCTTACAGTAGTAAATCTTGACCCTGAAGAAGCAGCTGCAGAATACAGGGAAAGCGTGATAGCACCTTTCAGAGGTAAACTGCCTGAAAGCGTGATAAACAATATGGAAGAACAATTGTCCGGATCCTGTACTGTAGAGATAGCCGCTTTCAATGAATTTTCAGATTTCATCACAGCCGCTGATAAAGCTAAGGAATATGACCACATCATTTTTGACACTGCACCCACAGGACATACTTTAAGAATGCTTCAGTTGCCTTCGGCATGGAGCACATTCATAAGTGAAAGCACTCACGGTGCTTCTTGTCTCGGTCAGCTTTCCGGTCTTGAAGCGCGAAAAGAGGTTTATAAACAAGCTGTTTCAACCTTGTCTGATTCTATACTTACGAGACTGGTATTGGTTAGCCGCCCGGATGTTTCTCCCTTGAAAGAGGCTGCCCGTTCATCTCACGAATTAAGACTATTGGGAGTTAACAACCAAATTCTTGTTATAAATGCTTTGCTGGAGAAAGATGAACCTAATGACAAGGTTACCCATGAAATGTATGCAAGGCAACAAAATGCCTTGAACGCTATGCCTGAGACCTTGAAGGGAATCCCGACTTACTATGTTCCACTCCGTTCCTACAACATGTCGGATATTAACAATATCCGAGAAATGCTTGTGGGCGACAAGGTAGGTTCTGATGAAGAATATTCAGCACCAAAAGATTACTCTACAATAGAACAACTTGTAGATGATTTGAATAAATCCGGCAAGAGAGTAATCTTCACAATGGGTAAAGGTGGAGTGGGAAAAACCACAATAGCCACCGAAATTGCAAAACAGCTTGCAGCCTTAGGCAAAAAGGTTCATCTGACCACAACGGATCCTGCAAACCACCTCAATTACTCGGCAATGAAAGATCTTGGGATCACAATGAGCAAGATTGATGAGGCCGAGGTGTTGGAAAACTATAAGAACGAGGTAAGGGCAAAAGCGAAGACAACCATGACTGAGGAGGATATGGCCTATATCGAGGAAGACCTTCGTTCTCCATGTACCCAGGAGATAGCCGTTTTCCGTGCTTTCGCTGATATCGTAGATAAGGCAGATGATGAAATCGTAGTTATTGATACAGCACCGACAGGTCACACCCTTCTGCTTCTTGATGCGACCCAGAGCTATCATAGAGAAGTTGAAAGAACCCATGGAGATATTCCGGAGTCGGTTAAGAAACTCCTGCCGAGATTAAGGGACAAGAACGAGACAGAAGTTGTGATAGTGACATTACCTGAAGCTACTCCCGTATTCGAGGCAGAACGATTGCAAAAAGATCTCAGACGTGCCGGAATAAATAACAAGTGGTGGGTTGTCAACCAGTCTTTATCATTGACTGAAACCAACAATCCTTTCCTGAAAGCCCGAGCCAAAGGTGAAGGGAAATGGATAGAGAAAGTCAGGGAACTTTCCGATGGTAATATTGCAATTATTGAATGGAAAGAAAAATGAGAATTCTGATACTTTGCACCGGCAACAGTTGTAGAAGCCAGATGGCACATGGTATCCTTCAATCACTTGATCCGAATTTGGAAGTCTTTTCGGCAGGAACAAAACCTGCCGAAAAGATTAATCCAAGGGCTGTAAAAATAATGAATGAAATAGGGATTGATATAACCGGTCATATACCCCATAATGTTGCCGATTATACGGATGAACCCTGGGATTATGTCATAACCGTTTGTGGTGGTGCCAAAGAAACCTGTCCGGTTTTTAATGGGAAAGTAGGTAAACGAATTCACATAGGCTTTAATGATCCTTCGGAAATCCAAGGAGAGGAAGAAACGGTGCATCATGAATTCCGTAAGACAAGGGATGAAATAAAAGAACAATTCACGAAATTTTATAATGATAATTTGAGATGAGTGAAAACAAAGGAATAGGATTTTTTGAAAAATATCTTTCGGTTTGGGTGGCTCTCTGCATTATTGTGGGTATAGTTATCGGGCAATGGATTCCGGCTGTTCCTGAAACTCTAGGCCAGTGGGAATATGCAAACGTTTCAATTCCTATAGCAGTTTTGATTTGGCTGATGATATTTCCTATGATGCTGAAGGTAGATTTCAGGAGTGTCAGGAATGTAGCCAAACAACCGAAAGGAATAGTTATAACATGTGTGACCAACTGGATAATCAAGCCTTTTACGATGTTCGGTATCGCCTGGTTCTTCTTCTTTGTGGTGTTCAAATATCTTATTCCTTTGAACCTTGCCGATGAGTATCTTGCCGGGGCAGTCTTACTTTGAGCAGCCCCTTGCACGGCTATGGTATATTTCCTTTTGCAACTC
>JAFLTN010000127.1 GCA_022510445.1 Muribaculaceae bacterium
TGATTTTCAATCTTTTTGGGAAATGTTTCTACTTATATTAAAACATCCACCTTATTTTTTCAACATTTTTGTAAAATGGGATCTTCTTAAAAATCTGTTACATATTCACCGGAAATCTTAGCTCTGATTTTTTCCAGCTTTATGAATTGTTCGGGATTCAAGGATTCATCATTCTGAACATCTACAGTGACAGAGAATTTTACACCGTCTAATCCTTTGAAAGACTCATTGAAATTAAGATCAAGTTGAGAGGATCCGTCTGCATATGCCGGGATAGAGGAATAAGCTTTTATTTCTGAGCCATTTGAACCTTTTATAACATTACCATCTTTATCAAGAGGACTTGCCTCTAAAATAACCGCAAACGGAAGATTGGTTTTAGGATAGGCTGTCAGTTGGAAAGATTCAATCTTCACATCTTTCACGTCATCTCCAAAAAGATCCTTTTCTTCATCACTATAAACGATTTTTGAACCGGCACCTAATGCGAGCGGTGTAAAGAAAGTATAATTACCATAGAAACTAAGATCCTGTCCTAATTGCAAATCATAAATATCTCCTTTCACAAATGTGTTTTCTAACGCAAAATTAATTTTCGAAGGCAATCCGTTTCCTGCAAGAATATTTTGCAATTCTTCCACACGCTGGGTCACAGCATTGGGATATTCAGATTTCAAAGGAAGGTTGTTGATATCTGCTGCAAGAATTAAAGAATTGACAAAGGGTTCTAAAGATTTATTGATAACATAATCTGAATTTTCCCATTCTCTCTCGGAAATTATAGACAGACCGCTATAAACCGGGGCGTTTACGGGATTTGAAAAATAAAGATAAATCTGAGGATTTGAGATTATTAAATTTGTAGAACTCTCTGAAAGAAAATCAGGAAGATCATCCAGACTGACTGATTCAAATTCCGGAGCCTCTATTTCATAGTTGATTGATCCTGAAACCTGATCCACAACAAAACCACTCATAGTAAAGCGTGCTGTTAAATTAGTGGCTGATGTGGAATTAAATGAAAGAGTTGCCGAAACAATCCCGATCTCTCCTTCGAAATTCAATTCTCCATTTGTCTGGTCGACATCATCAAAATTAATCTGTTTTACAATGATAGGATCTTCCAGCGAGCCATTCTTTAATGAACCCACACTGATCATACCGCCATTTATATCAATTCCTCTGTATTCTGCAACAAAAGTTTCAGGGATTGACAAAATAACATTATCAAGATCGATTGCATTGCCGTCTGACTCTACCTGAAGATTAATTTTCATCGGTTCAGACATCTTTAAACTTTTGATACCGGTCACTGAGGAATCTACATTACTGATATGGTAATAATAGTTTGTTATGGCATCTTTAATTTCAAATGTCTGATTTTCCAAAAATGAGGGAACCGGAATGGTCAACGCATCAATAGAAGCTTCCGAAGCATTGATTCTGTCAACAAAAACCGGATCGGCATCAAAGGATCCCTCTTTCTTAATAGCATAAACAACTGTTCCATCCGGATAGGTAAATTTTGTGATGGTGTTGTCGGGATCATCATCAATATCAAAAACCTGATCTAATGTAATGGTTTCAAGATTAACCGGCACAATAAGATCCTTCACTTTGATAGCAGAAGTTGTGTCAATGTTGTCAAGGTCATAATTATTATCCACACAGGAGGCCAGGATAAAAAGCCCACTCATGAATAAACCTGACAGATAGATTTTTTTATTCATATATTATTGGTTTAAGTAAATTTTTCTTTCTTCTAACTTAAGTTTCGCTTTCATTCACTTATTTATTTCATTTGTTCTCCGGAATAAGGGATCGTAGCGACCGTCAGCCCATCCTACCAAGCTTCGCTCAGAATATTTCCGCCGGTCCGGTTGACAATATATAATCTCTTCAAGAAATTTTTGGAAATAAAAGCATCAAGCATGCGAAAATTGAATTTTTAATTTTAAAAAGGATAAAAGGATACCGACACAAAACTAAAAAATTTTGTATCGGTTTCCATAGTTTCCTTTCATTAAAGAATTAAATAATATTGTGGAGATGGAGGGATTTGAACCCTCGTCCAATCACGGAATCAATAAGCTTTCTACATGCTTAGTCATCGAATTAATTTTCGAAGACCGACAGGCTCGCGACAACCAATCGATCCCTTATCCTTTAAAATTCGATCATCGTTCAAGGCTTCCAATGATCTATTTCCGAATTTCTCTGCACCACCTTATCCAAACGTCTCGGAACGGGGCAATGGGGTGATGTCTCGTCAACGCCACTATGACGCTGATAAAGCTAACTTACTATGCTTCGGTTAGGCAGCGAGAGCGTAATTATTATTTTCGCCAATTATAGTTCGATGTGTCGGTATTATAGAGCTTACACATCAAGGCTCTGCATGCTTACTTACCGCTTCTACGTGCTGTCAAAGCCAGTCATCCCCGGTAAGAATCCGCTTTCTTAAGAAAGTGACGGCAAATTTAATTCATAAATTTATTATTTCAAAGTTTTTTCTGCTCTTTTGCCCAAGTATCTTTCAAACCTATCGTTTTATTAAATACAAGTTTACCGTTATCTGAATCTGGATCAACGGTATAATAACCTAATCTGGTGAATTGGAAGTGATCCCCCGGTTTGGCATTTTTGACTGCCCAAGGTTCCAGTTTGACCCCTTTCCTGATTTTTAAGGAGTCTTGATTCAAAAGCTCCCTAAAGTCTCCCTCCTCAGCCGATGGATTCTCCACGCTGAAGAGCCGGTCATAATCCCTCACTTCCACATCTTTTGCCGTCGGAACAGACACCCAATGCAAGGTGCCCTTGACCTTTCGGTCTGCTCCGGGCATTCCGCTTTTTGTGTCAGGATCGTATTCAGCATAGATCTCCTCTATTTGTCCCTCTTCGTTCTTCTTAAAGCCTGTGCATTTTATTATATATGCACCCTTAAGCCTCACCTCCTTGTCAGGAGACAGACGGAAGAATTTCTTTGGAGGATTCTCCATGAAATCCTCTTTTTCTATCCAAAGTTCTCTTGAGAATGGCATTCCATGTCTCCCTTCTTCCGGATTTTCGGGATTATTTTCCACAAATATCATCTCTGCCTTTTCAGCCGGATAGTTCGTCAGGATAAGTTTAACCGGATTGACTACAGCGCTCACCCTTGTTGCCGTTTTATTCAGATCTTCCCTGACAGCATGTTCAAGAAGTTCGATATGATTCAACGCCTCATATTTTGTATAACCAATCCTGTCTACAAAATCTTTAATTGCACTCGGTGTGTAACCTCTTCTGCGAAGTCCGCATAAAGTCGGCATACGTGGATCGTCCCATCCGTTAACCAGGCCTTCCTTTACAAGCTGAAGCAATTTTCTTTTGCTCATGACAGTATAAGTTAGGTTAAGTCGGTTGAATTCAATTTGTCGGGGACAATAATTCTCATCAGCAAGCTCCTTAACGAAATATTCGTATAGAGGACGATGAGGAACAAATTCAAGGGTACAAATGGAATGAGTCACTCCTTCAAAAAAATCACTCTGTCCATGGGCGAAATCATACATAGGATAAACTTTCCATTTGTCTCCCGTTCGCCAGTGAGGTGTCTTTATTATCCTATAAATGATGGGATCACGAAAATGCATATTGCTGTTGGCCATATCAATCTTAGCTCTCAAGACCATTGATCCTTCTTCGAATTCGCCTTTGTTCATACGTTCGAAAAGATCAAGATTCTCTTCAATTGGTCTGTCGCGATATGGTGAATTTGTGCCCGGTTCTGTCGGCGTTCCTTTTTGAGATGCAATCTGCTCGCTTGTCTGTTCATCCACATATGCCTTTCCTTCCTTAATAAGACGGATTGCAAAATCATACAACTGAGGGAAGTAATCGCTTGCATAATAAAGTCTGTCTTCCCAGTCATAACCGAGCCATTTTATGTCTCTCATTATGGATTCCACATATTCAGTATCTTCTTTCTGTGGATTTGTATCGTCAAATCTCAGATTACATGTGCCACCAAATTTTTCGGCAGCCCCAAAATCCATGATAATTGCTTTGGCATGGCCTATATGGAGATAGCCGTTTGGTTCAGGAGGGAAGCGGGTATTAAGGCGTCCTCCGTTTCTACCTTCCTTTAAATCTTTTACTATCTCCTGTTCTACAAAATTAAGCCCACCTGTTTCTTCAACGGGAGTGTTATTTTCGGTCAAATCCATAATTTTATTAATTTTTTACTCCTAAACTATCTTTTACGACTGCAAATTTAATACTGAGTGAACTATTTTCTAATATTTTTATAAAAATTTTTGTCATTAATTTTCTGAATAAGGATAAAATTATCCCTCTTTGCACAAAAAATTCTGTAGCTAAAGAGATGTGATATCTTTAGCATCGAAATGCATTGTTTAATATTTTTGCAATGGTGTCTGACTATTAAGGAAGATTTTTTCCTAATTTTGCAATTCGATATGAATTATCCTTTTTTTCTTGCAAGAAGGCTTTCTCTCGCTTCAGGGAGCAGGAAAAATGCCCCGGCTGTCACTGTAGCCATTATCTCAATCGCTCTTTCAGTGGCTGTCATGCTCGCTTCTATTGCTATTGTTTTAGGTTTTAAAAAGGAAATTCGTGAAAAACTCATCGGTTTTAACGGACATATTACCTTGATGGTTGTGGCCTTAAACGAAGAGGATGACAATATCTTGAGGCTTGACGATGAACTGAAAAACGCCTTAAATGAAATCCCCATAATTACTGATTATGCTTTACAGGCTGTTATCCCCGCTATCCTCAAGACTAACTCTGACTTCAAAGGAATCTATATTAAGGAATTAAATGGCAATTCAAACCTTAATTTCATTTCCCGCAATCTTGAAGAGGGGGAGATTCCTGATTACAACATAGAATCGAATAACAATAAAATTATCATAAGTCGGATAGCGGCCGATCAGTTAAATCTAAAAACCGGAGATAAGATCGACACCTACTTCATTACAGACGATATCCGGGTAAGAAAACTTGAGATTTCCGGCGTCTATAATTCCCATTTTGATCAATATGATGATATTCTGATTTATGGATCCCCGGCTCTTGTGACCAAACTTGGGAATATAGACTTAAACGAAGGCACCTATCTCCAAATTTACACTGACGACTTTGATAAGATTGAAGAATACAGTTTATTGATTCTTAATGAACTCAATAAAAAATATGTTGAAGGAAAATTATCCAAGGTTTATAGGACAGACACTGTTTTATCACAAGGAAGAAGTTTCTTTAATTGGCTGAGCCTGCTTGATACAAATGTGATCGTCATAATAACGTTGATGCTCATTGTGGGAGGAATAACATTAATTTCCGGAATGTTGATAGTGATACTGGAACGAAAGAAATTCATAGGTCTTATGAGAGCCTTGGGTTCCGGCATATCTAAGATCAGGGAAGTTTTTGTATTTATGGCCATCAGGATAGCTCTGATCGGACTAATCATCGGGAATGTCTTAATGATAACATTCCTTTATCTCCAGGAAAAATTTCATTTCTTACCATTGGATGCAGATTCATATTATATAGATTTTGTCCCTGTCTATCTGCCTTTTTATTCAATTATTGCATTAAATGCAGGAGTCTTGTTAGTAATTTACCTTGTTTTAGTGCTGCCCTCTCGTTTCGTGGCACAGATATCTCCTTCCGAGACGATGCGTTACGAATAGATTTCCTTAATTAACTTCCTATTTAACCACCGATTCTTAAAATTTCACTAATTTTGCATAAAATAAGTAATTAGATATGAAATCACCCACATATAAATCAGCTAAAGACATAAGAGATT
>JAFLTN010000128.1 GCA_022510445.1 Muribaculaceae bacterium
AGGAGTCCGGATGCTTTATTTCCTTTGCATAAACAGCCTGACCCACAAATGTCAGCGCTGTTATCAATAGTAAGATCTTAATTCTCATGGCTTCTTAATTTACGTAATCCATCAATTCCTCCACGGGAAAACTGAATTTCACTTCTTTTCCCGTCTTTATATCTCGATATATAAATTCAATAGTAATATTTTGACGTATGAAAACGCTGAGACGGGGTTTCAATGCCACATCTTTGAAAAGAGAACCCAATTGTCTTTTCGTTTCATTATAAAACAAATCCATTTGGGCCAATTGTCCTTCTTCATCTTTAACAGGGTAAACATAGGTATAAGTTTTCCCATCAAAAAATACTTTATCTTCCGGTTCCCCATCTTTACTTTCCATCCCCATATTTTCTTCTTCACACCAGAATTCCAGGGTGAGTCTGTCTATTTCATCCTGTGAGTTATATTTCTTAGTGATAGATTTAATTTTCTCAGGTGTAAATTTAAATGTCGTTTTACCCGAATTGTCTGCGGCTTCATAGTTATATACAAACGTATATCCACTCTCTATTGCTTCTTTCCAATTCCGGAAATTGGAGAGGCCTATTATTTCTTCTTTTTGTCTTTTATACGATGCATTGTTATTGAGAGCATCATAATTCAAACTCCGTGGCGTGGTGAGATAATAGTAGTTGATCGTGTGCGTCTTTTCATCAAATTTCACTGATGTGAGTTGCCCGAAACTTCCCAAGTCTATCGGGCAAAGTTGGTTGACTATTTTTATAAAATCTTTAGGGTTTTCAGTCAATTTCTTTTGTGCCTCTTCCAAGGAAGTGCCACCCGATGATAAATCAATATCATCAGGCACATATTCCAATAACCCGGTTTCGGCATTTCTTATGGTTCCCACTCCTTTTTCTGTCAGCAGATCCACAAATTCAGGCTCTGTATGAAGAGGGTAAAAATCATAGGAATACAAATCAGACAACGGGCTCCAGTCATTTTTCTCCGAATAGTCTCTCAAAGCTTCTATAGCAGCGGATTTTTCTCCCAGCCGTGCGTACACCATAGGAAATAGGGCTAAGTCGGCACCATCCTCAATTTTAGAATAGTCTTCCAAAATTTTCATGGCATTCTCTTTATCTCCAAGTCCGGAATATGCCATTGCAAAAGCATAATAGGGAGATAAGTTTTCTTTTTCTATCTCTTCCTGACTTTTATTCAAGATATCTCTATATTCTGCATCGGACTTACTCTTATTGCCTGAAAGTCTCAAAGCATCCGCATAAAAAATTTTATTTCTCACCGATGGGTCTATAATCACCGCAATATGAAAGGGCTCTACCGCCTCACTATATTGTCCAATGCTCATCAAGGCTTGGCCCTTTGCCGAATAAGGCGATGGATTCTCAGGATTTCTTGAAATAAAATCGTCAATCACATCCAGAACCTCCCTTCCTTTTCCTACTTCTATACCTATAAGCGCTTTCTGAAAACTTAATGTATTATTATCGGGATATTTTTCCAGTCCCTTTGTCAATATGGTGAAAGCGCTTAAATAATCCCCTGTTCTTTGCAGACAATCAGCCAGATATGCATAGGTTTCTTCATCTGCTATATTTAAATCTATCATTTGCTGATAAATTTTTGCTGCTCCTTCATATTGGCCCCATTCATATAAAAGTTCTGCTTCCAGTGGGTAATACCCATTGAATGACGTTTTAGTCCTTTCGATTTCATCAATTATGGCCATTTGGTCCGCTTCACTATCTGCCTGAGCCAACACGATGGCACCAATAGTAGATTCTCCTTCAAGTTCAAAACTGCGCAGACAATCCTGTATCCAGTCGGGTGAGTAATCAAGGTATTTTAATAAAGCGCCTCTCAAACCATAATTAAATGCGGACTTGTTATCTAAAGTTATGGCGCGTGTTGTTTCATCAAGAGCTTCTTCATATTTGTATTGGGTGAAATAAATATATGCCTTATAAGAATGCACCAGTGGATTATTGGGAGAAAGTTTCTCGGCTTGTTGAAGTTCTTTTAATGCTCTTTGAGGATCAATCTCGGTGATTTGGTTGGCATGATCCAACAAAAGATCCACATTCTTGGGATCCAGTTTCAATGCCTTGTCCAAAGCACTGATCGATTCTGTGGTATCGCCTAATTCTTTAAGCAAATCAGATAGCGACCATAAATATTGGGCCTGCAGTTTTTTATCTTTTTTTGCCAGGTCGATGGCTTTGTTCAACATCGATAAGGCTCGCCCGGGTTCATTCAACCCATATAGACAAAGACACGCCTGATAATAGCCGTTGGGATTTTTTTCATAATCGGAAATTTCCTGTAAGGCATACTCCAGACCATCTCGCAGATTGCCAAGTGAATATGCATCTTCTGCCTTTTGTCCATAGTAATCATAAGGCCTCTTCTCACTATGGCATATAAAAGTTGCTACACAAAATAAAATTGCGGCTAATAAATATCTTCGCATATTAGTCTCTCAGATTAATTGTCAATCTTTATGTGTTTCAAGCCACTTCCTTGCAGCATCAATCAGAGCCTGCCCTCTTAAAAGGTCCACCTCATAATAATGTTTTGAATCTACAAAAGCAAATTTATCATTGTCTAAAAATTCCACAGCCCACACCGGATCGTTCGATATCGGATACTTTGTTTCCTCCTTCCAGGTCTCAGTGTTGATTATATGCACAAATGAATATGCACCCACCGCTATAAGCTTGCCGTCAGGGGAGATGTCCACCGAACCCCCTCCGTCTTTACATTCTATAATTTGGTCAGGAATTCTTGGATTGGTGTCCCAGATCTTTACATCACCGTCTCCAGATACGGTCACCAAAAATTTATTGTCGCCGCTCAACATGGCATCGTTCACATAATTCGGCCCATGTTTCACCTTCCTTACTTGTTCTAATTCGTAGTCGTCGCCATATTGCCACACAATCGCAGTCCCGTCATTAGAAGCGCTCACCACAAATCTGCCGTCGTTGCTTCTCCGGAGGCTCTTTACATTCTTTCGGTGTTGCCATTGTTTATCCAATGCTTCCCCTTTTGCAATGTCCCAGATTATAACATTTTGATCTCTACTTCCCGACATCAAATGATTGGAATCCAGAAAAACCACCGTGCTCACATTGTTGGTATGGCCCTTCAATGTTTTTGTTTTATTTCCGGTTTTATAATCATACAATTCAATATTCCCGTCGGATAGGACAGCGGCAATCATCGAACCGTCTTCAGATATATCTATCCCATAACAAGGAGAGGAGGGCTTAATTTCCCTTTTAAATCTTAATTCCGGATAGGAATATTCCAGTAGTTTACCTTTCTTCAGATCGGTAAACACCACTGAAGTCCCACCCGGTGTGAAATCCATATCGCTTATATTACTCCCGCTTAGAGTTTCGCTTGAATTATTTAGTCCATAATACGCTTCAGAAAGCATAAGCATAAGAGAATCGTTTTTTCCCAGCTTATTGTCGGAAAGTTCCAGCAAAGTTTTCATTGCCGTCTTATACTTTCCATGTGCTAATGCCTCTTTGGCTGCCGAACCAACCAAGTCCACTTTATTACAACCGGTTATGACACAACTCATAACCAATACCAAACCTCCTATTCCGACCCTTCTGATAATTTGCTTTTTCATCATATCCATTATTGATCGGAATATTGCATTTCGATTTGGGTGTCGTAAGGTATGTTCGGGTTAGTGCCGTATTCATTCACGCCTTCTTCGCTCGCATCCTTCAAAAGATATAATGTGCCTAAAATTGCAAAGACAAGGGTGAAAAGATGAGGCCATAAAATCAATGAAACAGGAGCCAAAGCCAGCCATTCCGGAGCACCGGAATCATGAGCACGTTTCTTTCCGGCAAGCCATATCAATCCTAAAGACGGACCTAATGTTACAGCAAGGAATAATCGGATCTGAAGGCCGCTCTCGAGTTCAATTCCATTGTCATGTAAAAGAAAAATAGCAACCCATAATAAAATTCCCGCCAAACCCCATGCCATCACCAACGATAAGAAATACTCCAGTCGGTTGATTCTCCCTTCCGATGAAAAAATATGTGAAAACATCTTCGAGTTATCCACAGGTTTTTCAAAATGATTGCAATAATCGTCATTACTGTCATCATAGAAACCGCAACTGTAGCATCTTTTACGACACATCTCGCATTGATTTTGTCTGCTCATGATTAAGTTTGGTTTTAAAGTTTATATCTAATAAAAGTTGTTTGTCCAAATCCTGTCCCGGAGGGCCAATCTCTCCCCTTCAGTAAGTCTTTTTTCTCCTCCGTTTCCTAGGCTTGTCCTGGAGGGACAAATTTACCCTCGGCAAGTCTGTTTTCTCTTCCGTTTTCCAGGCTTGTCCTGGAAGGACAATTTCGCCCTGGATGGGCGAACATATTAACCCTCGACGAGGGAGCGAAGCGACTGATGTCGGGGGAAATCAGCCTCCTCACCACCCACCGCGTGCCGGAGGCACTCTTTTTCATCCCTATCCTCAATCCTCACCCTTGTATTCTTATCCCAAACGTCCCAGAAAGGTAAACAATCCTCATACGCTTTCATTTCAACCCCTTTTCACCAGATTGCTGCCCGGGAATTCAATCCTCGATGGGTTGCTTATTTTTGGCGAAAACAAGAATGAATAATGTCACGGCCAGGGCAACATCAAGCACGTTCCATGTTGTGCGGTCGAGCACTACCTTTATCAACGGTTGAAACAGAACCGCCACTGCACCGGCAAGGATAGCCAACGGTTTCTTATTAGCTTTATAAAACTGATAGGCCCAACACCCGGCCACGATTGCCACAGCAAATCTGATCAAGGTATAAAACCCGTAAGGCAAAGGAAGCAGGTTTTTCAATATCAATTGGATTAACAGAGAACATATACCTCCGTAATTCTTGATACAATTATTGAGTAGAAACTTTCTGGATTAAATCTGAAAAATCTACACGATGTCTTGTGCTTTTTTCAATTCGATCCTTCGCTGTTAATATTATCGCATTTAGGTATTTAATATGTAAGTTGTGTTTTCGGTCCTCAAGGCTAAATTTATTATTATCCAATTGTTTCAAAGCAAATGCTTTCCATTCATCAAGTTGTATGGAATTGTTCCTTTCGTCCTTTTCAAGTGAAGAAAGTAAATTTCCCACTAATTGGTTGTATTCTTCATATTGAGAGAGGAGAAGTGGAATCTCATAGTATTTTTCTTTTAGGGACTGGTCTTGAATACCATTAAAAAGTTCGATTGATTCTTTTATCTTTTGCTTATCAAATGGCAGTTCCAGTCTACCGTTGGCATATCTAAGTCTAATCATATCTAAAGAAGAAACTTCTTTTATTAATGTTTCTATTTCATTTTTTTGATTTGTAATCTTATCATTAAGATTAGAAAGTAGTATAGATGTTTCTTTTTCTTTTTCCAGGTATATTTCTATTTGATTAGTTAGAGAATTAATTGTCCCTTCTTTTTCTCGTACTATATTTTCTAAGGAATCAATTTGCGATGTCAAGATCTGGATCCTTTGATTTAAGTTATCTTCTACAGCCTTAAAATTATTAAATTCAGATTTGGTCATTGTAACTGCTGTTTCTTGTGCCAAAATGGTGAAGAAACAAAAAATCAGTGGTATTAATATTATTTTCCTTTTCATGTTTTACAATATTAATTAATAATAATCAAAATATTCAT
>JAFLTN010000129.1 GCA_022510445.1 Muribaculaceae bacterium
CTCTTATGTTCAAAGTTTCTGAAGAAGATACCTTTTATAACCTGGATAGGGAGATTTTCCATTATTATTCTGGTCACCCATATGCTACTTGTGGTTATTTACCGGCAGATTCTACAAAGATTAACAGCGGGTAGGTTGGATTCCATGATAGAAAGCTTAATGGTGCTGACTCTCGTTTTATTAAGCATTTGGTTTGTTATCCCGATTTGTAAAAAATTTTTTCCCCATATAACTGCACAAAAGCCCGTTTTCCGTATCAGTGAAAACGATAAAAAGGAGAATTACAGATAATAAATTAATAAAAAAAGCAGCGGATAAAACCTGATAAAATAACTGAAAGAAATATATGAAAAAAGATATACCCAAAATTATACATTATTGTTGGTTTGGAGGCAATCCGTTGCCCTCAAAGGCAAAAAAATGCATAGAGAGTTGGAAAGAATATTTTCCTGAATATGAGATAAAGGAATGGAACGAATCTAATTTCGATTTTAAGTCTGTGCCTTATGCGAGGGATGCCTATGAGTCCCGCAAATTTGCTTTTGTAAGTGACTATGCAAGATTTTGGATTCTATATAATTTCGGGGGTATATATTTCGACACAGATGTTAAGGTAATTAAATCTTTTGATGATATTCTGGCCCGGGGTCCTTTCATGGGCCGTGAACTGACCATAGAAGAAGCAGACAGGATAGGAACCATAGGAGTAAATGCAGGATTAGGGCTCGGCTGTTATTCGCATCATCCATTTTATAAGGAAATGGTTGAACTCTATAATTCTTTGGATTTTAAGAATAAAGACAATGAATCGCAGCCTAAGACGGTGGTGGAATACGTATCTGAAAAATTGATGGAAGTTGGGTTGAAAAACACCGGTGCCATTCAGATAATAGAAGATATCTATATTTACCCATCCGACTATTTTTGTCCCATTTCACCGGTCGATATGAAAATGAGGAAAACTGGAAACACTCATTCCATTCATGAATTTTCTGCAAGCTGGATTCCGCCAAAAAGAAGAAAGATTCTAAGATTTGGAAAAAAATATCCCCGAATTATGAGGGTTCTATTGGTGATTAAACATTTTTTTGACGGCACTCGTCCATTGTGATAATTTTTTCATTAACTTTAGAGCCTGTTCCAGCATCTAACTAAAATTATATATGTTTAAGTGGCAGGTATATTTATTATTATCAATAGGACTTCTTTGTCAGTTTTCCTGCAATTCCATTGATGATGAACCGGCGGCTTCATTTGCTTTAGAAAATTATTTTTTTGATTCCGAGATATCTTTTGATATTGGAGGGGACGATTCTGATTTTGTTTTCCCTGACACAAATGTAGAAAGATTTGTCATTGAAGAATCCGGAAATGAAATTGAGGATAGTATAAATCATCGCAAATGGAGATATAACGCTATTTTTCCCCCTTCGTATAATAATTCAAAAGAAAGAGTCTATCCTGTTTTATATATTTTGCATGGACTTGGCAGCCACCCTGATAATGCCACCCTCGGTTTGAGATTGATAAGCCTGTTAGACTATTGCTATATAAAAGAATTATTACCGGAGCTTATTGTTATTCTTCCTGATTGCGAAAAATCTTATTGGGTCGACGATTATATTGAGGGTGTTAAGTATGAAACTTTTTTCAGTGAGATTTTCCTTCCTTCAGTTGAGAGTAAATACAGGATTGATACTTCTATAAAAAGATATATTTTCGGTATATCGATGGGAGGGTACGGAGCAGCTCATTATGCTTTTTCCTATCCGGAAATGTTTGAATATTGCTACAGCGCGAGTGGAGTGCTTGGAGGGAAAGGAGTTGACTCAACTCCTTCAATAGTTGACACTGCAAAATCTAAAAACGGCCGGACATTACCTTATCTCACTATAGATATAGGATATTCCGATTCTTTCTTCGAAACTAATGAGATGGTTCATGAAGAATTGTTCGGTATTAATGTGGCTCATGAATATATAAAACGGCCAGGAGCCCATGACTGGGAGTTCTGGAGAGGTTCAATTTATGCCTGCCTTCTTAGAATAGGAAGGATTATGAAGAATATGGAAAATGTGGCAGAAAAAGATTCGGGTATAAAAAATGTTACATCTGATTGAAATGAGACAAAGAATATTAACATTATTGTTATTAGTTTTCGGTTTCATGATGTTGTTTGCCGAAAAGTATCAGTCAGGTTCAAACCATCCGTTTATTAATCCTACTCCCGGCGAGATTACAATAATGGCTTGCACGCCAATCCCTCATGGATTGAAGTCGACAAGGAAAGATTACGAAGACCTGATTGAATGTGGATTTAATTTGGGGACCGAGGCTTTGTCAATGGATCAGTATGAAAGAGAGTTTGAAATTATAGGAGATTTGGATTTCAAATACATGATTTATAGCTCTTTTTTTTTCTCGGATAAAATGAATGAGGTTGTTAAAAGATTCCAGAATAACCCATATGTGGGTGGATGGAGTTTTAAGGATGAACCCAATTATGCAGATTTGAAAAAAGTGAAGTTCTATTATGATAAACTTTATGAAAGCGGAGGTTCAAAACTGATTTTTATGAATCTTCTGGGAGGATTATCTTCAAAAGGTACCGGTCCGGCTAAAAGTTATCTTGATTATCTTAAAGTTATTCAAAAAAATTTCAAACCCGAAGTATGGTCGTTTGATCTCTATCCTGTTTTTTTAAGAAATGGGAAAATTGATATAGCTTATGATATATTCTTTGAAGATCTTGAAGCCATGCATGCAATGTCAAAAATGACCGATCGGCCTTTTTGGTTTTTTTGCCAAAGCATGGCATTCAGAGTGCCTGCTTTTGAAAGACCTGCGGCAACAGAAGCTTATTTGCGTTTTGCCAATTTTTCGGCTCTGGCTTATGGAGCCCAGGGGATTCTGTATTGGACTTATGGGATGCGTAATTCTAATGAATCAGAAACTTATTTGTCTGCTCTTGTGAATCTCGACGGGAAAAAGACGCCGGCATGGTATGCTGCAAAAAAAGTAAATGCTGAAATAAAAAAATTTAACGATATTTTTTATCAATCCAATATCCTTGAGGTAAAGCATACCGGATCAAAGGTGTATCGGACCACAAAAAAGCTTTCCGGGAAATTCGGTCCTTTTAAAAAGATTTCTTCCTCTAAAGCAGGGGTTCTTCTCTCAAGAATTGAAAATAATGGCAAAAATTATATTATGATTGTGAACCATGATCCTTTAGCTAAACAAAAAGTAATGCTTAAATTGGCAGACGGGAAGCGGGTAATTGATATGACAAACAATAACCGGGAATACGGCTCTGATGATTATTTTTCTATTCTTCTTGATAAAGGTGGTTACGCAATTTTTCGTGAAATTTGATTTTACTTTTTCATAAAATTAAATTCCCGATTTTATGATAATTGAACGACATCCGTTTCCTGCTTTTTTATTTCCTGACTCCAGATTGGTAATGTGCGGTACTTTCCCTCCTAAACCGGAAAAATGGTCGATGGATTTCTTTTATCCAAATTTCATTAATGATATGTGGCGGATCTTCGGGTTGATTTATTTTGAGAATAAGAATCAATTTTTCAATACTTCAACAAAGACTATTGATAAGGAGGGAATAATGAAGATGCTCCAAAAACATCATATAGCAGTTTGTGAAACAGCAAGAGAAGTGATCCGGACTAAGGATAATGCCTCGGACAAGTTTCTTCAAATAGTCACTCCGATTAATTTCGGCGAAATATTTCCTCAAATTCCATTGTGCAATGATCTGGCAACAACCGGGGAAAAAGCAGCTTCAGTCATCGCTTGTCTGACTGATACGGATATTCCAAAGATGGGAGAATTCAGAAATTGTAAGGCAAATATGCCCGATGGTTCTGTCAGAAATTTCAGACACTGGAGAATGCCTTCAACATCACGGGCCTATCCTATGAAACTCGAAGAAAAAGCTTCCTTTTATAGAAAGCTTATTTCTGAATTAAACTTATTATAGAAGCCTCTTTGTTTCATGTGAAGACACTCACGCTACTGACTAAAGAGATTTAGTTCGCCCCCTTACGTATTAACAATAGTGGGGAACTCTCCTTTATATCTAATTTATGATTTCTTCAATGGCCAAAAGATATTTGTCAGTCACTATGTTTCTGTCAAATTCCCTTTCCATTTTTTCTCTTCCGGCTTCACCCATTTTTTTCTTTTGGTCGTAGTCAAGCAGGATAAATTTTTCCAGCATCCGGGCTAAGGCATGTGCATCTTTCTCCTTTACTATAAAACCGGTTATATTATCATTGACGGTTTCTATGCATCCAGGAAGGGGAGTGGTAATTATAGGTCTGCCGCTGGCTGCACTTTCTAAAAGTATATTTGACATTCCTTCCGGATAGTAAGAGGGATGAACCGTACAATGAATTTTTTTTAGAATATCATGGAGATGGAAAAGCTTGCCATGATTTACAACTATTCCATCTTCGATTGCTTTATCCAGTTTTTCATGACATTCCGGATCGCATGGTCCGACCACATGAAAAACAGTTTCCGGATATTTCTTTTTTATTTCGTAGGCTGCATCGACATAATCTTCAAATCCCTTTTCTTTCAATAATCGTGAAGCAAAAAGAAATTCCGTCTTTTCTGCAGGAGGATATGGCAATAACTGATATCTTTCCAGACTTACACCGGAACCGGGCAACATTTCATATTTGCCATTATATAGTTTTTTGTTTACAAAAAATTTGCGATTAGATTCATTTTGAAAAAAGACAAGATCTGCTTTCTTCAGGGCTCCCTTATATAATTGGCCCATAATTTTAGAAAGTAGATTGTCCTTACCTAATGAACTTCCCAGTCCGCATATGTTTTCTATATATGGCTTGTTGAGAAAGCGGGCTACTAACCCTCCGTAAATGTTTGTTTTGGTATAGAATGTCAATATAATGTCTGCTTTTGTTTCTTTATATATGTCGGCAAGTTTTTTCATTAATTGGAGGTCAGTTTTTAAATTGGTGCCTCTGTTGTCAACAGGATTATCAATAAAATGACATCCTAATTTAATGAGTTCCTGTTCTTCTCCCCCGGCAGGGGCTGCCACGGTGACTATATAGTGTTTCAAAAGAGCTTTGATAAGTTCGAGTCTGTGATTATATATGGCCATCATGTTTGTGCCAATAATCAGAACTCTTTTCTTTTGATTGTCAGTCATTTAGAAATTTGTTAGATATCTTTCGGGTTATTTGTTGAGGTTTAAATCTTAATAAAAGACCCTCTGCTGTCATTGAATGTCGACTTGCTTTTGCATTTAACCCAACTATATAACGAAACACATATTTAAATTAGTATTTAGACCACCGACAGCACAAAAAAATGTTAAAACTTGAAAAAGATGTGCAATTCTGAACCAATTACCTCGCTGCATCGGGAATTTTTGAGTAAGATTTTAGAGACAACAGTAACAGAAAAGGAAAACAACAAAATCGAAATATCCGAAGAGAACCGACTTGCGTTCGTAAAAGCGATGAAGATCGGATACTACAAGGAGTTTCACAAGCAGGGGCTTATTACTAATAGTCAGCTTGAAATGCTG
>JAFLTN010000013.1 GCA_022510445.1 Muribaculaceae bacterium
GACGAGTTCGACCAGGGGCCTTCGGGGTCGATTGTGGGAGGCTGGCATGCATAGTCGTCCTGGAAAAGAGTAAGCTTCATACCGGCGGTGAGACCTCGCCAGCTTACGTACGCTCTCTGAAGGGCAAGGGAAGTTGTGATTCCGTTTGTTCCGAATTTAAGATAACCGGTGATTTCATTCTTGGTATTGCCGAGACCCACAAGCTGGAGGTCGACAAAGCCGTTGATGGGATTGATGTAGAAATCGCCTTTTTTACCTTGCACGGCAGGCACGGGAATCTGACTTGTCACGAAGCTGATGCCGGCACCGGGCTGTTTGTAAAGGTCATTGCCTATGTCGCCGCCGACTACAACGTTGAGCTGACCGCCAAGAGTCATCATAAAGTTGTTGTTGTCGGGATTGCCGATTACAAATTTCGGGGCGGAAGCCCTGCGGGGTTCATAAGGACGGGTGCGTTGGAGAATTTCCGTCTGTTCAGCCGTCGGCTTCATAAAATGAAGCTTTGAATTTGAATTTTTGTCGCAGCAGCTGTCTGTCTGTTCTGCGGCTACGGCAAATGCCGGAGCAATAAGGGCGCAGGTTAAAAGAATCGCGTTTTTCATAGTAATCTCGTTTAGGAGGTTAAAAATAAGATTAATTGTGGTGTTGTTAAGACGTTATGATTTCGTTTGAAATAAACGTTCTTAATTCCTAAACGTTTTTTCTTTTCAGAAGGTTCAGGACGGGTGTGATTTTTAAGGATTTGTAAATGAGCGGATTTTTGGCATAAGTAAAATTCAAACCTTTTTTTAATTTTAACGTTATAGTTTTAGATTGAAATTACTCCACTTTATTTTTTATTAACGCAAAAGAACCTTAAGCTTATGAAATACGTAGATTCCGGAAATGGCAAGATGCCATTGATATCGTTAATCGCATTGCTCTCCATATCGCTGACAGTCAATCTGCCGGGTTTGGCCGTATCTCCTATCATGGGAAAACTCAAGGAGATGTGGCCCGACGCTCCCGAGTTGCAGATTCAGTTGCTCACAGTCTTGCCAAACCTTGTGACTATCCCCTTCATTCTTTGCGCAGGCAAGATATGCAACCAGAAAAACCAAATGTTTATCCTCGGTATAGGTCTGGCTATCTTTACCCTGACGGGTATTATTTATTTCTTTGCAAATCAACTTATCGACCTTATCTTGCTTGGCTGTCTGCTCGGTGTTGGCGTCGGACTCGTCATTCCATTGGCAGCCAGTCTTATTTCCCAATATTTTTCCGGACAGGCCCGCCAGAAGGAACTCGGCATGAAATCGAGTCTTTCGAATTTCACTGTGATTTTCGCAACTCTCTTCGTAGGTTGGGTAGCCGAAATCAACTGGCACATGGCTTTCATTGTATATATGATTCCAATCATACCGCTCTGCCTACTCCCGTTCATGACGAATAAATACATTGCAAAACACAGAATAGTAAACAATCCGACCCCTGCTCCTACGGCAACAAACTCCAAATCGGCCAAACCGGGTTTTATCGCCTTCCCGGGCAAAACTGCCATCAAGATGCTCTTCTGCCTCATGGGTCTCTACTTCATTATGACTTACGGAACCGAAGTGGTTTCCTATTACCTCCCCTTCTCAATGGACCACTACGGTCTCTCTACCGGCGATGTGGGTGTAGCAACAGCAATGTTCTTCCTCGCAGCCACCGTGTCGGGGTTCCTGCTTACCCATTTCATCAAGATGTTCAAACAGCGCACTATGCAGATAGCCATTCTGCTCTGTGTGATAGGACTTATTCTCATCCCCATCTTCCCGAAAGACTATTGGGCTTATATCGTGGGTGTTTTCATCATGGGCCTCGGCTACGGTGTGATCCAGCCCGTTATCTACGACAAAACCTCTTATGTGGCTCCTACCGAAGCACAGTCAACCTCTTACTTCTCATATCTCCTCACCTGCAACTATATCGGTATCAGCACCGTTCCCTTCATCATCTCGGGAGCCAAAGACATTTTTGGAGCCGGTGCCCGTCACGACGTAACCTTCTCATTCCTTTTCAACGGGTGCATCATCGCTGTTGTATTCCTCCTCGCTCTCTGGAAAAGGAAATCGTTCGTCTATGAAGCCGATCCCGATTTCTACGACCAGCTCAATCCTCCAATACCCGGTCTGGCTACTCAAAGCTCTGCTGCCGCACCTGCCGCACCTAAGGTAGCAACCGTCAACACTCCTGCCCCGAATTCAGCCACTTCGGCTCAAGAAGCTCCGAAGACGGATGATTCCAACAATGCCAAATAAACTCCTTTAACGCTTAAAAAGAGAGACTCGAAATCTAAATTTTCGAGTCTCTCTTTTTATATTTTATAGAATCAATATGATTTTTTTGTGCGGGGCACTTCAACATTATATTTATCATATAATTCTGTAACGGTGTTGTTGTGTTTAGTCCAGTTTGATTTCTGATTAGCCGGCAGCTTGTCGATATCCCAACTGGGCACTACTCGGAAATTAGTGCCTGGGCCGCTTGGCACTTCCGTTATGAATGTATCATATTCAGCGTTTTTGAATTTCACTTTCCCATTTTTGTCGCGTTCGATTACCACCCTGACCAGCGCCCCGCCTCGGGTGTTGGCTGTGGTCATGTTTGAAATAAAATTTCCAAGAGAGTAAACCACTAAAGCGCGGTGGCCGGTTTTTTCGTCAGTGACAACTTTCATGGGTTGCACAACGTGAGGGTGACCTCCGATTATGATGTCCACACCCTCTTTGATCATGAAATCGGCAAGTGAGCGCTGCTCTTCATTTTCAGTCAGGACATATTCAATTCCCCAATGAGGCATGGCCACGATTATTTCAGCACCGGCCTTACGAGTGGCTTCTATTTCCTGCTTGATTTTGTCGCGGTTAATGTAAGCCACTTCAGCACCGGAATTGGCTGAGATACCGTTTGTTCCGTAAGTGTAATTAAGAAATCCTACTTTCATCCCGTTGATTTCCTTTACGAAGGGAACGAGTTTGGCACGTTCCTCCGCATTGTTGTAAGTCCCTATATGATCAACCTTCAGCGAGTCCAGGACATGGAGGGTGCGTCGCAGGCCGACGTCTCTACGGTCAAGGCAGTGATTATTGGAAGTGAGGAAAAGATCGAAACCGGCATTTTTTAGCGCTATTGCGTATGAATCGGGCGCCGAGAACTGAGGATAACCTGAATATGACCCATCGCCGCCAAGGGGAAGTTCAAGGTTCACTATCGAATAGTCGGCGTCTTTGAGAGCCGGTGTAATGAGTTCAAAACAGCTATCGAAATTGTAAGGATTCTCAGGAGTGCCGAGCTCTCGGGCACGGTCAAGCTGCATGCCGTGTTGCATGGCGTCGCCAAAAAATATCAGAGTAGCGGTATCGGGAACATTAACCTGTACCTCTTCCCTATTTTCAGAACCACCTCCACTATTATTTGAACTGCATGCCATGAAAATGACAGCAGACAAAATCATATAATATTTAAGAAATCTTTTCATCTGAATAAGTTGATTTTATTAATTGAGTTTTACACGACAGGTTCCGTTGTGGTTACCTCGTGTCATGGTTCCGGTATACAATTTGCTTCCCGACGGAGCCGAGATATCAATATAGGTGGATTTACCAGAGACAACGATATTGCGCCCGTTATTGGAGACGGCAACAGAAACCTTGGTTTCACCGGCATACCCTGTTGCTTCATATTTCCCCCCACTTGTCTGACCTGTGGCCGGATTATAGTTGAAACTCAATGAAAAGCTATAATCTGCTCCGGCGTAATTAAAGGAACCGGTCATAGAATTTCTTCCGGACTTAAGAACACCTGACGATGCGGTCATTGTTGCCACACCCTCTTCATCCCCTGCTTTATCCGGATGAATCTCAACCGCCTCAATCTGTTCTCTTAATTCATTGTTCTTATTCACCAGGTAGACTATGAGAAAAACCACCCCACACAATAATATACCGGCAATCATACCGATTATCACTGCCGAGTGATTACCCTTTTTGGGAGGAGGCATATTGGAGTGAGGAGGCATATTCGGATAATATCCCTCATTATAATTTGCGTTATAGGCTCCCCGGTGTGAACCCGGAGAATTGTTGATTCTGGTTGGTTCCATTTATATGCGTATAATTTAAAAATTCAATATGTCACAAAAATATCAAAAAATTTATTATTAACCAACTTAGGCTGCCAGGAGGTGTGCTCAAAATAATAAATTTTGATACCCCGTCTTCAGGCGTGTTATATTGTTTTCTTTAAATTTGATTTTGAATATTTAGACCTGGGAATCAATTGTATATAAATTTTTAGGAAAAATTGCTGTTTTATAACGTAATTTTAGTAATTTTGCCTAACTTTTGGGAAAGAAGTTTTTCTTGAAATATCAATAATAACAATTATAACCCATGACAAACCCCATTTTCTGGTTAGTACCCGCTTCTGCGGTGCTCGCTCTGCTCCTGGCCTGGTATTTCTATGCCCAGATGATGAAGGAGACCGAGGGCACCGAAATTATGAAAAAAATCGCTTCCCATGTGCGTAAAGGTGCGATGTCTTATCTTAAACAGCAATACAAAATCGTGGGCATAGTATTCCTGTGTCTCGTAATATTGTTTGCCGTGATGGCTTATGGCTTCCAGCTTCAAAACCCCTGGGTGCCCATAGCATTCCTTACCGGTGGTTTCTTCTCCGGTCTCAGCGGTTTCCTCGGCATGAAGACAGCCACATACGCTTCGGCGCGCACAGCCAACGCCGCCCGCAACTCTCTCAACGCCGGTCTTAGAATCGCATTTCGCTCCGGCGCCGTGATGGGTCTTGTAGTTGTTGGACTCGGCCTCATCGATATCTCTTTCTGGTATATTCTGCTTGACTGGCTTGTTGATCTCGGAGGCACTGCCAAACTGGCTATGATCACCACTACCATGCTGACATTCGGCATGGGAGCTTCTACCCAGGCTCTCTTCGCCCGTGTCGGAGGCGGTATCTATACCAAAGCAGCCGACGTTGGAGCCGACCTTGTAGGCAAAGTGGAGGCCGGTATCCCGGAAGATGACCCGCGCAACCCCGCAACCATCGCCGACAACGTAGGCGACAACGTAGGCGACGTAGCAGGAATGGGGGCTGACCTCTATGAATCATACTGCGGTTCTATCCTGGCCACATCCGCTTTGGGAGCGGCTGCTTATCTGCTAACAGGCGATGTCGATATGCAATATAAAGCCGTAGTGGCACCGATGCTTATCGCCGCCGTTGGTATCATACTTTCCATTATCGGCATCTTCGCCGTGCGCACCAAGGAAAATGCATCTATGAAAAATCTTCTTGGCTCGCTGGCGCTCGGCACCAACCTCAGTTCTATTCTTATCGTAGGATTCAGTTTCCTGATTCTCTGGTTGCTCGGACTCAACAACTGGGCACTCATCGGATGCTCTGTGGTGATAGGTCTGTTGGTAGGCGTTGTAATCGGACGTTCTACGGAATACTATACGTCTCAATCCTATAAACCCACCAAAAAGCTGGCCGAAAGCGGTACAACCGGTCCTGCTACAGTAATCATCTCGGGTGTCGGTCTCGGCATGGTCTCGACTGCTGTTCCGGTCATAGCCGTAGTGGTGGGTATCATCCTAAGCTACTGGTTCGCTTCCGGTTTTGACTTCGGCAATGTCGCCATGGGTCTCTACGGCATCGGTATCGCCGCAGTCGGCATGCTTTCGACTCTCGGTATCACCCTGGCCACTGATGCTTACGGTCCTATCGCCGACAATGCCGGCGGCAATGCAGAAATGAGCGGTCTGGGCGAAGATGTTCGCAAACGCACCGATGCTCTCGATTCACTTGGCAACACCACAGCCGCTACCGGCAAAGGCTTTGCCATCGGTTCCGCAGCCTTGACAGGCCTGGCACTCCTCGCCTCTTATATAGAGGAAATCCGTATCGGGCTCGAACGTCTCGGCCAGTCGTTTATCACAATTGGCGACCGTGTTGTGCATGTACACGAGGCGAGCTTCACCGACTTCATGGCCTTTTACGAAGTGAACCTCATGAGTCCGAAAGTTCTCTCCGGTATGTTTATCGGTGCAATGATGGCCTTCCTGTTCTGTGGTCTTACAATGAATGCTGTAGGCCGCGCCGCATCAAGCATGGTCGACGAAGTCAGACGTCAATTCCGTGAAATAAAAGGTATCCTTAAGGGAGAGGCAGAACCCGATTATGCCCGCTGTGTACAGATTTCGACTAAGGGAGCTCAGCGCGAAATGGTGTTCCCCTCCGTGCTCGCTATCCTCGTGCCTATACTTACAGGCGTAATTTTCGGCGTGCCGGGAGTAATCGGCCTGCTCGTAGGAGGTCTTTCTGCCGGCTTCGTTCTCGCTATCTTTATGGCCAATGCCGGTGGTGCTTGGGACAATGCCAAAAAATATATCGAAGAAGGTAACTTTGGAGGCAAGGGAAGCGAAGTGCACAAAGCCACAGTTGTCGGCGACACCGTAGGCGACCCCTTCAAGGACACATCAGGTCCCTCGCTCAATATCCTTATCAAACTCATGTCGATGGTAAGCATCGTAATGGCGGGGCTCACCGTAGCCTGGAGCCTCTTCTAAGAAGTATTTTTGAAGACACTCAATCCCGGACAAACGGCTTCAAGAAAAGCTGCGTGTCCGGGATTTTTTCGATTACTCAAAACTCAATTGAAAAGGTTAAGATCGAGTTTCTGCATTATGGTTTTCACTACGGCTTGTGCCTTGACAGAATTGCCGGCAGTATCGAGGGGTGGAGAAAAGGCTGCGATACCCATCACTCCGGGCAACACTCCCAATACACCTCCTCCGACACCACTTTTGGCCGGAATGCCACTGCTATACAGCCAGTCGCCGGTGGTCTGATAAAAACCTACTGTTGATATCAACGAGGTAATCTTCGGCGTCAATTCACCGGGAAAAACCTGCTTACCTGTAACCGGATTCAAGCCATGATTTGCTATTGTTGCCGCACAGGTTGCCAACATGCGCGAAGTAACACCGATGGAACACTGACGTGTATAGAGGTCGAGACTCATAAGCACATCGTCATAAATGCGGTCGTAACTCTTTAGAAGCCATGCAATGGCCCGATTGGTAAAATTTGTTTCAGATTCTGATTTATACAATTCGTCTATCACTGCCGGGCGCTCGCCACACAAGTCCTCAAAATTGTCCATTATGGTCTTCCATTTCCCATCGGAATCACCGATTGGCTCAACCAATGAACAGGCAGAAATAGCTCCTGCGTTCACAAGAGGCGTAGATGGATGGTCTTTTTCAAGAAGTATGGCAAAAATAGAATTGAACGGCAGACCGGTTGCATCCGCACCGATTGCCTGCAACACCTTCTGAGGGCCTAACTCCTTCAAAATCAATATGGCTGTGAAGACCTTTGAGATCGACTCAACACCAAAAATATAGTCAGTGTCGCCGATATTGACCGAACTTCCGTCAGGGAGGATGACACTCACACCGAATAGATTTGAATCAACATTAGCGAGATACGGTATATAGTGGGCGTTGACACCTCCTTGAATATCTTTACATTCTTCGTAAGCCTCATTGACAACTTTCTGCAAACGTGTAGTTGTGATAGTTTTTCTCATATTCAGTAGTTTATTTGATTAACAATAAACCCCTCTTTCTGGTTTTACCCATCAAATCCTATATTGATTCTGTTGCAAAGTCATATTAACTTGTGTAAATCGGGGTATTTATATATCTTTACGAGCGAAATTCCAAAGCTACAAGATAGAGGGATTTAAGGAGTCTTGTAGCACATTCCGGAAAGACAAAAATTCAATTCCTAACTTTACTAACATATTAATCATGATAAGACTAAATTGCTTCATCAGAGTCAAAGAGGAAAACAAACAGGAAGTGCTCGCAGCCGCACGACGCCTTACAGAAGCCTCTCTTACACAAAATGGATGTATCGCTTACGACATCTTCGAAAGCGCCACTCGGCCGGATGTTCTCATGTTCTGCGAAACGTGGAAAGATCAGGATGCACTAGACAGTCATGCAACATCTGACGTCTTCGTAAAAGAAACCACAATAATACACAACCTGGCCGAACTCAAGATTGAAAGACTCTCATTCGACCGATAGAGAGGAGAAATCCCGTTCCCGTCCAAAATATAGAGGTAGATAAAGTTTAATTGCGGACGTAAGGTACCCCGGCTTCCACACCGCTGGGTTGCATCACTCGTACCCAGTCAATCTGAAAGAGACCGGGAAGGGCGTTGTTGTCAATGGGACCGGCCCAGGTATCTTCACCGCCCAATGAATGACTGAGTATCAGATAGAATGGATGAGAAAACGGCCACTGCCAGGTGGCATCTTGTCCCTCAAGAGATTTGTTGCGTGAATAACTCATAACCACTTTACCGTTGATGGTATAATTGAGTGAATCTTCAGTCCATTCAACTCCATAGACATTCCAGTCTTGTTTATTAATTTCAAAACTTCCGAAAGACTTCCCTTCCTCGCCATGATCCATATTGTCTATCCAATAACTGTGGGTTGTGAGATGCACTACATTCTGCTCGCGGATATACTCCATAATGTCTATCTCACCGCTCCGAGGCCAAGTCTCCGCAGGAGGTTCCGGCATCATCCATATTCCGCAATGCGAACCCATCACCCTCTTGGCAAAACGAGCACGCACTTCCACCTTGCCATAGGTAAATGAAAATTTACCTTGTGTCTCTATCCCACTTGTAAGGTATTCACCATCTTTCTCTTCCACAACAAGATTCAGCACCCCGTTTTTTGTATATGCTAAATCATAGGATTCCGACTGATAGACAGACCAATGAGCCTCAGCCTTCTTACAAAGAGACCATTTTGCCGGATCCGGAATGCCTGTGGAGTTCTCAAAATCATCTTCAAAAATCACCTCATAGCCGTCGGTTGGCCCTGCATTGATGAATCCTTCGGTGGCATCTTCCTCCAAAGCCGAAGACTCTCCGGCTGATTGAACAGTCGGTGTTTGGGATGATTCCTGTTCGTAGATGTCAAGGGGTTCATTGGCATTGCAACCGACGACTGACATCCCTACGGAAACCAATGTAATGGAGACAAATCTGATTTTCAACATAAGCAATAGGGTTTTTCTTTTATAACGTTTCGATATTTCATAATGTTCAAATTATTAACTATTTAACTAACCAAAGAAACTGAAGTCGTGAGGGTGTGAAAATAAAAACCCCCTGAAAATATTTAACTTACTTTATGGCATGCAAAATAATTTTGTCGAAAAAATCCTTTTAATTAATTTTGTGTGTATACCCCGAATATACAATATATGAATGGAGAAAAGATAGCAGCGTTAAGACGAGAATTGAAGTCCGGTGTGGAAAAAGCCAAACAACGACAGGATGTTGAGGAATTGTACACACGCATTGCTACCATGCAAAAGGAAGGGACTCTCGACAAGAGCCTGTACTCGGATTTTGGTTGGCTTATTTACTACCTTCTGCGCAATACTCCTCTCAACAGTGTCTTAAGATGCAAACGCTATCTGATTCAATATTTGAATTTACAATTGCCTCGCCCTTCACTCCTACACTCCCTGATGCTTTCGATAGCCTTGAAGCTCAAGAAGAAGATTCCCTCGCAATTCCGTATAATGGATTTCCTGAATCTTTGGGGTGTAGAAAATCTTCGCGACGAAGATTTTGAAAAGTTCAAACCTGAAAGCGGTCGTTCACACAATTCGATGGTCGAGAATATGATAAGTATATGTGCCAAAGAATTGAAATCTACCGGGAATTATCAGGTAAACGAAGAATTCGCCAAAGTTATAGACAAGGCTTTACTTAAACATGAGACCAATCCTCATTTACCACTCTATAAGGCCACAGTACTTGTGGCGCAAGGTAATAAAAAAGAGGCTCTTGAATATTACAAAACGCTTCTAAGGCGCTGGCCAAGGAAGTTTTTCCTTTGGAGTAATGCTGAAGAATTGGTGCCATACACTGAAAAAGACCTCAAAATTGCATTGCTCTGCAAAGCTATAACGACGGCCCGCGATAAGGCTTTTATGGGTGATATACGATTGCGACTTGCCAATCAACTATATAAAAAGGGATTATATTCAAATGCCCTTCATGAATTGGAGCAATATGAGAGATATTATACCTCGCAGGGATGGCAGATCAAGACCTGGTGTGAAACACTCGTTACGCGAGTCAAAGCAGCCGCGCCAGACGTCAAAGCGACTCCAACCCAATATAACGATTATATTACTCTTGCTGAAAAATTTATCAAAAAATGATTATACTGATAGCCGAATCAAAAACAATGGTGAGTTCGGAGACAGTCATCACACCTGAAGACTTCTCTCGTAATAAGCCGATTTATGAAGAAAAGGCTGATGAAATCATGGGTTATCTCGGCCGACTACCGATTGCAGAATTGGTAGAAGCAACCGGTCTCTCATCTTCCCTTGCCTCGAAAATGCAACGTTATATTTACGAATTTCCTAACAAAGGTCTGGGGCTCAAAGCCATAGAAGCTTTCACGGGTGTGGTGTTCAAGGCTCTTGATTTCACCACACTTTCAGATGTCGCAAAACTTCATTGCGAAGAGAAAGTCAGAATAATTTCTTCTCTCTATGGTTGGCTACGTCCGTCTGACATTGTCAAACCCTATCGTCTTGATTTCAAATCCAAAGCTTCCCCTACCCACGTTGCCCTCAACGCTTTCTGGAAGCAAAATGTAACTATTGCACTTGTCAAAATGCTGAAAGTATTGGGTGAAAATACCGTGCTCAATCTTTTGCCCTCTGACGCGGCAAAATGCATAGACTGGAAACTGGTCAAAAACTTTTGCAATGTATGGAAAGTCGACTTTGTCGAAATAACCCAAAATGGGACCATGAAGGCACCAACGGCATCGAAATTAAAGACGATGCGCGGAACCCTTCTTCGCCAAATTTTGACTGATGACATCAACGATATTGCTTCGCTCAAAACTGCCGCAACAGATCATTATATGTGTGAAGGAACACCCGTCTATCCAGATCGTCTGCAATTCATTTGCTGAATTATCCGGAAAAGGATGTTGAACTTACGGCATAAAATAACTGATGATTTGCGAAAGATATCAACTTTTCATATATTTGCAGAAGATAAAACCCTAATCTTTCGCTGTTATGGAAAAGCCAAAGGAAAAACTCATACGATTCGACTGGGCCGTCAAAAGGCTGTTGCGGCATAAAGCCGACCATACCATTCTCGAGGGGTTTCTCTCTTCGCTTCTGGGACGCCATATCCATATCGTGGAAATTCTTGAGAGCGAAAGCAACCGTGAATATGAGGAAAACAAGCAGAACCGTGTGGATATGCTTGCCGAGGAGGAAGACGGCTCCAAGATCTTGATTGAGGTTCAGAACGAGACGGAAGACGCCTATTTCCACAGGATGCTTTTCGGGACCTCAAGGGTTATCAGCGAATACCTACAGAAGGGAGACAATTACGACAAGATTACCAAGGTCTACAGCATCAATATCGTATATTTCAATCTCGGTGAAGGCGATGATTATGTCTACCACGGCACAACGGAATTCCGAGGCATACACAATCATGAGCTACTCCGCATGTCGGAACATTTGAAAAGGAAATACAAGGTAGAGGAGATAAGCGATATATTTCCTGAATACTATATTCTCCGGGCCAATGAATTTGACAATTGGTCGAAAGTGCCTCTGGACCAATGGATGTATTTTCTCAGCAACAGCGAGATTCCCGACGATGCGGACGCTCCGGGTCTTCAGGAAGCGAGCGAGCAGCTCAAGATATCGACTCTGACTCCGGAGCAAAGGAACGAATACATGCACCACATGAGAGAGATGAACTCCTTGCGCGACATGTTTCAGGCCACCAGAGAAAGGGCACTCTTCGAAGGTCATGAGAAGGGTCTTAAAGAAGGTCGTGCGGAAGGTCGTGCGGAAGGTCGTGCGGAGGGTCGTGCGGAGGGTCGTGCGGAAGAGCAAATCATTATAGCACGCAACATGATAGCGATGGGAATGGACGCGAAGTTTATTGCCAAGGCCACCGGCTTGTCGGAAGAAGACATACAATCTATACCCCCAAATCAATAATAAGTCAAGACAGTGGTTGCTTTTTTGATGAAGGATAAAATATCCTTCCATTAATAACTCTTTAATTTTTAGTTAATTAAACCCCAGGCCGAGGATAAATCCGGATCAAGGTGTATCTATATTGAGCTAACAAGTCTTCTTAATCAAGGGCGAGTATGGTTATTCCGTGTTACATTGCAAGCTATTACCATCAATATAAGATTCGGCTCTGCTGTCGATAGGAAAGACCTTCGGCTCTGTTTACCTAGTTTCACCTGACTTCTTCTTTCGGCCCTCCACGCTAACAAACTTAACCCAACTCTAACGCCGAAAAAATTTTTCTAAGTTAAAGTTGGGTTAAGAGGTGCTGTGCATATTATACACACAGCCTTCATCTCATTTTGATGCCCCATCTATATATCATAGCACCAAAACTTTTTTACTCAAGAATGGAACCGAAATGTCAGAAATTGATTAATTTTTCTATATTCTCAAGATTTTCAACGGCTCCTGCAGAAGCCTTTGACATAGCGGCAGCAGCCTTTGTGGTGGCGTTTACCATCTTTTCTGTAAGTTTGGTTAGCCTTTGAAGTTGCTTAGGAGTCATTTCTCCTTTGAAATTATTTACCTTTTTTTCGTAATCTTCAAGATCTGAAATTAATGATGTATATTCACTCATTACCGAAAGATCGTTTTTTGACAGTTTTGTGGCAATCTTATCTATCTTGTTTACCATCTTTTCAAAACTATCAAGGGCTTCGTCAATGTCGGCAGTAGAAACAGAAGAAGATTCCTCAACGGTTGGCTCCTCAACATTTTTTTCCTCCGACGGCTCAAAATCATAATCTTCAACAGTAGATTCCACTGTTTCCTTTTCTATGGGTTCAGAGCCGGATTCTTTTTTATTGGATGAACCTCCACAGGAAGCAATAAAAAGCATTCCCCCAACTATAATTAATGATAATGTTCTTATTTTCATGTTATCAATTATTAGCAAACATTAAATAGACGGAATATACAACAGTAAAAAGTTTAACGAAAGTAGTACATATATAAGTTATTGTCGCTCCTCCTCCGGATTTTGCCGAAGCCACGAAATCTTTTTGCGAAATCAATTCAAAACCGGTAGCAAAAATAAACGGCATTACAAGGAAGGTCATAACAATAAGAGTAATTGAAACCCCCGGGTTCTCTACTGAAGTGAGAATTGAAGGAACAATTATTAAGGCGGCTATTGATCCGACAATTGCACCCCAATTACCTCCCTTTCCATAAGTTGCCAGCTTCTTTGTCCATTTCGGTATCATTCGGTTCAATATAAAGGAAGCAACTACCAAAATACCGATAACCACAATATTCCACCATTCAATAAGATCTCCAACCGACATGCAGAGTTTGGCTATTAATATAGCTGCGAATGCCAAAATAGGACCGGGAAACTTTGAAATGAAACAACCGGTGAAGGCGATGATTATCAAAATTGCCCAAATTGCCCAAAGAATTATTTCCATAATAAAAAATTTTTAGTTATACAATTAATTTAAAAAGGTGACATTTCAGATAGCGCACTGATCATTTCAGCTTCTATTTCATTTTTTTCTTCCTTTTCAGAATCCGAGAGGTCTCGTTCTCCCAGTTCCTTGTCAATCTTTTCTCCTTTCTCCGACAACTTTTTGGCTTCCTCAAGATTGCCATTATTAATTGCCGAAACAATCTCTTTCGACACATTCTGATAATCATTCAGAAGGTCTTTATTACTTTTCTCACAGGCACAGAAAAAGAATGAGCCCAAAAATAAAGTACAGAGAATACAGTACTTGCTTAATTTTTTCATACTTCTAATTTTATCACTTTGTTATGAGTTTTAGAATTCATCAACAAAATTATGTTCTTTTTCTCTATTTTCAATAGTCCGTTTTATCCGTTTTGACTACAAGCATGAACGCGATTGATTTTCAATCACTTTGCTCCGAGACGCTATTCATTTCCCATTATCGTTCTTAGTAAAAAGTGACATATACAAAAAAAAGTAGGTTGGGACAAGAGTCCGAACCTACTTGATTAAAATGGATATTTTTCGTTATTTCTTTGAATCAAGATATTCCTGATATTCGTTGCCGGTATAGGAAGCAAACTTTTCTTGGAGTTGCTCAGAAGTAAGTTTCCAATTTATCCCTTTTACGATTTCTCCGCCATGATTTGTTCCGACACAATCATATTTAATTTTTCCATGTGGAGGTATTGTCTTACCTGGTTCTTTTCTCGTTCCGCCACCAGACAAAAATTTATCACTTTCTTCATCCCATATGGTATAACCTTCCCATACTATAATTTCATAATCTGACGCATCAACCTGTTGATTGGAACTGTTTATAATAGGATAATAATACATATCCCACATATCCGGGTCTGGAGTAACTTGTTTCCCTACAGTCAGAATATTAGAGGTTTTTTTCTTGATTTGATCTTGAATATATTTGAAGAATTCCTCATCCATCATCCTCTCGTTTAGCTGGGCATCTGAGAGATTATCGTCCCACATGCCGGTCTTTTTGGCGATTTCGACCTTGTCGTCCGGGAAGGCGAAGAGTCCTTTGGATTCCGTCACGGTTATTTTGCCATCGTCAGTGCGGTTCACCTGCAGAGAAATTCCTTCGGCGAGTGTCAAGTCATACTGCCCTGGAGTCGTTTCTACCACGATTATGGTATCAGACTGAATGGGAAAGATGGAGTCGGCTTTTGCGATATCGGGATATGTGTTGGTCAGTGAATCAAGCTGAGCGGCGGCCAGTTTCTCCACAAAATATTTGCCGTAATTTCTAACTTCTTCTTCCGGAGTTGCCTTCTTTTCGCTACAGGATGTAATCAGAAGCACGATGGCAAATAGCCATAAAGAGTTGAGTTTTTTCATTATGAATTATTTTTGTTTTCTTCTTTCGGCTCTTATCGATGTAAAACCTTTTTTATTTTTTATTGAATTGTTTTTATTTTTTATTGGTCCTGTTTTAGTCGATTGTGGACTCGCAGAAAGATTAGAATTGCTATTCAGGCTCTCTACGGTTGTAGAATCTGATATGTCCGTTGTATCCACATCCTCACTTACCGTTTCAACGGGTAGAGGATTTAGAGAATCCTTTTTTGAAGTGTCCGAGCCATTTTTACAAGAACAACTTGTCAATAAGTATAAAAAGATAAAGCCTAACAATAACTTTTTCACGTTGATCTTGAGTTTAAGATGGTGATTTTTACGGCAAAATTAACAAATTTCCTAGTTACATGATCACATTGCAGAATAACAATTGATATTTCCCGCCAACTTTAGACTTCATTTGGGACCTTTTGGTCCCTGAAAAAATATATATCTTTCCTTTATCTAGACAAGAAAAGTCTTAATTCTTTGTAATTGTAAAATTAATTTTGTCCGAGGTAGCCAGCAGTTTGTTGGTTTTGTCATTATAGAACCTTATGATGGCGTAAGCTTCCGTCTTTCCACGGGGGAGATTCATAAATTTGTAACTGAAAAATACCCACTGGTCTGACCATGACGAAAAGAAAGAACTTGGAGTATAGTATTCATAAAAGTTAACAAGACCGCCGGAAGTTGACAGCATTTCTCTTCCATTTGCCTTATACAAACAAATATAGCATCTGATAGGGGTATCTTTGAGAAAATTGGCATCAAAATCAAATCTTATATACATCCCCTTCTTATTGTTATAATAAAGATTATGATCTATATATGCACTTTTAATTTCTATTCCTGGGCTTCCCATTTCATATCCGTTTTGTGCAGCTTTCTGATACCATTTTTTAGCCTCTGCATCACTCTGAGCTACACCATAACCATATTCATAGCATTTACCCAGTCTATACATTGCAGACTCATCATCTTGATCTGCTGCAAGTCGAAACCATTTTACGGCCTCGTTATTATTTTCCGTCACACCATATCCCATATAGTAGCAGTATCCCAAATCTCTTTGGGCACTGGATATACCCTGTTCGGCCGCCAAACGATAATACTTCACAGCTTCCCCGTAACTTTGAGGAACTCCATGCCCATAGTAATAGCAGTCGCCCAGATCTTTGATGGCATCCAGATTGTTCTGCTCTGCTGCAAGCCTATACCACTTTACAGCCTCCTGATAATTCTGTTCAACCCCATATCCGTATTCATAACAATGACCCATATTATATTGTGCTTCGTCATAACCCTCGGTAGCAGAAAGCCGATACCACTTAGCAGCTTCATTCATGTCCGGCTTGACACCGTTCCCTTCAAAATAACAGTCACCGATATTATTTTGAGCTATAGCATTTCCATTGTCAGCTGCAAGCCGGAACCATTTTAAAGCCTCACTGTAATTTTTAGTTACACCATCCCCGTTGTAATAGCATTCCCCAAGATTATTCTGCGCCTCAGAATTGTTGTGGTCAGCCGCTTTACGATAATATTTTATTGCTTCATCAAAATTTTTAGTTACTCCATCTCCATTGTAATATGCATTTCCCAATGCCGTTACGGCCATCATATTATTTTGCTCTGCTGCCAGCCGATACCATTTAACCGCTTCAGTCTGATTTTCTTCTGCACCTTCTCCCAAAGAATATGCATCTCCAACATAGACTTGAGATGGTGATATATTCTGTTCTGCAGCTTTCAGGTGCCAGTATACACTTTCTTTAACATTTTTTTCCACAGCAATGCCCAGCTGATATAAAGATCCAAGAGCAAACTGAGCAACTGGATTCCCAGAATTTGCTGCCCACTCCATTACCTTTTTCAATGCAGTGAGTTCCTTTTGGGAAGAAGGATATTTCATCGTTTGCTCCATTGCTTTCAAATAATCGTCTTCAAAGAAATATTTTTTTTCGTAGCCTCCCAATCCGAGTTCATTACAGATTAACAGATTGTATACTGATATAGCGGTGTCTGGGCTTCTCTGCATATAGGCCAATGCCTGGTTTAGATTATTTTCTACACCTGCTCCATACATATAGAGCAGACCTAGATAACAGTCGGCCTGTATGATACCTTCCTGTCTTGCCTTATTGAAATATTTAAACGCCTCAGTATAATCTACCGGTATTCCATCTCCGTTTAGATATAAGTTTGCGATTGTCATATAGTTATCAATTTTACCTTTTTGAGCCGCTTTGTTCATCCATTCTATGGCTTCCGGTATATTTCTCTCTACCCCATTGCCATCGAGGTATATATCAGCGATTCTCATTTCAATTTCAAGATTACCGTCGGCGGCGGCTCTTTTCAACCATATTAGTCCTTCGACAACATTTTTTTCAACACCTTTACCTTCAAGATAAATATCGGCAATCTTTATAGGGAGTGACGAGTCGCCGTTGTCAGCAGCCATTTTCATCCACTCCAGACTCTTGTCAATATTTTTGTCCACTCCTGTACCTTTGGCATACAAATCCGCCAAAAGAAGTTGCGCTTTAAGCATTCCGTTTTCTCCGGCTTTCGTGTACCAGTAGAGGGAGATCTTAGGATTTGGATCTAATCCCAAGCCTTTAGCATAGCATGCTCCCAAAAGATACTGAGCATTCGGATTATCGTTGTTGGCAGATTCAGTAAGATATTTTATAGCCTTTTTATAGTTAGCTTTTCCTAAATCACCATCCAAATATAGCTTACCAATAAGATATTGAGCTTCCTTGTTTCCCTTATCAGCACTCTTTTTCAACCATTTCTCAGCCTTCTTAAAATCCATGCCAATCCCTTCTCCGAAATAATACATTTTCCCCAGTTTCAATTGAGCTTCAACATTATTTTTAGAAGCAATCTTCTCAAGCGCGACGGGATCATTGGGGAGCTGATAGGTTTGAGCTTTTATTATCCCGAGTAAAAATGTAAGTACGAGGGTAGTAAGTGATAAAATTACGAGTTTTTTCATAAATTTAAATTATAATATATGCTTTATGCTCTAATCTTAATTTAACATTTCGATATTTTGCGACCTTCGGCCATGTCCTGTAAGCCGTAAAGATTATCTTACACTTTCCTTAGCCTATTGTAACACATCAAAGATACACCTCTTTAGTTTTTCTTTACTAGATGAGGACAAACCATCTTTAAAACAAATATACAAATCATATTATAAAAATCTAATCAAATTCAATATGTCCATAAATGCATTAGCAGAGGCATGGATGAAAAATCAGAATAAAAGCATTATCATTCAACTTATATTGATATAAATCAAAAGAACATTGACACCAAGTTTTTCCTCCTTTCAAGAACTAAATGCTCAATCTATTATTCAAACGACTTCTTTAGTTCACCGAGATAATGAATGAGTCTTTGAGGTCGATCCGAATGACTTCCTACACTATTCACCAAGATTCGCTTGACGGCTACTTTCGGCTGACTCGAGATCTCCCCTAAAGGTTCGATTCATCGAGTCGTCATCGTATCAAAATAATTAATTAGGCTGGGCACTACTTGTTATTCTTATGATATTTTCAACACCCTCCTCCACTTAAAATGACAGTATTACCTTTTTTGTTTACATTGCTAGAAAAACCATCATCACCAGATGATCTCAACTTTTTAGCTTTTTTATAAAAGTTTTCCAGAGCATCATCATCTCCTGAAATAGTTACTTTATATTCATAACGGTCGCACGCTATCTCGTTTTCCCATTTCTCATATTCTCTAAATAATGATATTTCACACGTTTTTGAACCCGAAGAAAAGACAAATGTACCTTTTTGGCTTTCGGTATACCCTGGAGAAGCGTTTTTCGATTTTTTTAAGGTTCCTTTATAACCCAACGATTTTAAATATTTATCTTTATTTTTCAATAATTTAAGAGGATCGGGAATTTTATTTACAAAATCCTCTTTTTCTTCTGATAATGGTGTTTCTTCTTGTGTTTGTAATAAAGTATCTTGCTTTATGGGGCTATGATTTATATCATGAGATAGTTCTTCTGTTATTTTCTGAGTTGTATCAGTAGTAGAAATCAAGTTTTTTTGATTTACGGAATCCTCATTTATGACCACCGAACTGTTCTTACCGGTACAGTTCACTAAAAAGCCTAAAATTAGAAAACCTAAGAATAATTTTTTCATAATAATCTTGAGTTTAAGAGGGTGATTTTTACGGCAAAATTAACAAATTTCCTGGTTCCATGATCACATTGCAGAATAACAATTGATATTTCCCGACAACTTCAGACTTCATTTGGATCTATTTAGTCACAAAAATTTACATATTTGCCATGTATTACACGTATCAAAAATAAAAAGTAGGTTGGGAGCTGAGTCCTAATCTACTCCTTTTCAATTGGATTAAAAAGTCTGTAGTTTTTAACTGCCAACATTGAAATATTGGACTCTTACGGTATTATTTTTTAACGAAACTTGTCCGGTTTCCTCACTGCCTTCAGAACGATATTGCTTATTACGGGACTTCACGAATGACTTTGCGTCTTCGTAGATTTTATTTAATACTTCAGGTGCTCCCTCTATTGTAATTGAAAAACCCCCACTTCCACCATAGTCGTTCTTAAATGTGCAAGAGATTCCATCCGCCGGTTTAAAAGTTGCCTTTACGTCATAATAATAATCTATGTCTGCACCTACATATACATATTTTTCAACAACACTGAATCCTCTATCTTTGAAGAATTTACCTCTACGAGAATTTTTCTCAAATTCATAAAAGGTTGGAATGGAAGCGATTGCCTTTTCAATTTTTTTAATTGAATCTTGCCGTATGGAATCTTGTCGGGCCTGTTCAGCCTCCGCCTTGGCCTTCTCAACCTGAGCGATTGAATCGGCAATGCGGGCTGTATCTTCACGAGCCTTTTCGGAGGAACCGTTCCCGGCACAACTTGCCATCAAGAATAAGGCTACCGTCCCAAATAGTATTTTTTTCATTTTGATGTTATGGTTTTAGCATATATTCATTGAATCAGCATTCCGATCTATAAGTAATGAATACTTTGTTTCCTTGCACCATTATATCTGACCCTCGATAGTAGCAGTCGGAAGGGCCTTGGTAAAATATGCCCGTTCCATCGGAATAATTTTTATTCTTCTTATAACCGGCCTTAATGGCTGACTTCATGAACATGTCTTTAAGCTCGGAGTTGGGGAAGATGATTTCCAACTCGTCCTCATACTCCACTATAATAGTTTTATCGTCTATAGTCTTGGAATAGGTGTATTTGGTTGATTTATAAGTTTCCTCTGTACCGCATATTTCTTCAGTGCGTGTGCGAACTGATTTATTTTCAGAGAATCCGAGATTTGCAAGGGCTTTGGATATCTGTTTATCGGTTTTTAATTCCATTCCCCTACCTGAGAAACCCTCTTCCTTGAAAGGAGATACGAAAAGTTTAATATTGAAGGCTTCTAATTCAGCTTTTTTAATTGAATCTTGTCGTATGGAATCCTGCCGGGCCTGTTCAGCCTCTGCCTTGGTCTTCTCGATCTGAGCGATTGAATCCGCAATACGGGCTGAATCTTCACGAGCTTTTTCAGAGGAACCGTTCCCGGCGCAACTTGCCATCAAGAATAAGGCTACCGCCCCCAATAATAATTTTTTCATAATGATATTGATTTTAAGATGGTTGTTTCTATGGCAAAATTAATAAAATTTTCCAATCCCGTGGTCAATTTTGAAGGGTTAATATGCCTTGACTTCAATCAACACTTTCTTTCCGTTTACGATGTAGAGGCCGGCAGGGAGGATGGTTCGTTGCGATGGGATATGTTCATTGGCATGCCTTGGAGTTTATAGACGACAATAAAGTCGTCGGCATCATTGGCTTCTGGATTAAAGTTAATAAAAACTCAAAAAAACTTCTACCGAAGAGGAACTCATATTTCTTGAAGCTTGTGAATGTTTATATTTGAAATTTTCGCTTGGCAAAAATAGTAATGAACCGAAATAATTGGTTATTTTTGCGGAAAAATAAAATAAGAACCTTATGAAAAAATATTTGATAGGGGCTTTGATAGCGGGGTTGGCGCTGTTGGCTTCATGCCGGGATAGAATTCCTAAGATTGATGAGGAAGTGCCAATTCAAGAGGAGTCTCAACCGGCCAGGTTGGCAACCGTGGTGCTTCCGCAGGATGGAGGCGATTTCACAATAAAAACGGGAGAGGTAATAGAGTATTCCCGGCAGGTATGGGGCTCTGTGGGTGAGACCTATAGTGTGAATTATGATGAGTCCGCTTTCAAAATGGAGTATGTGGATTCAAAGGAAGGGCGAACGGTGACCCCGGGAGGCGACCAGAGTGTGGGCACTACATATCTCGAAGCCTTGAAGAAGGGGAATTTCGAGATAGAGGTAGAGCATCGGTTTCGCGGCAAAACGAGGAAGGTCGTAAAATATAATATTACAGTGAAATAAGGAGAGTATAAGAATTATTACCATCTTATTGCATCTTATTTCGTTTTATGTATAAAAGCTGTAGGTTTGGACTTCCATCCAAACCTACAGCTTTTATAAGGCTTACCTTATATGAATTATTTCTTGGAATCTAGGTATTCCTGATATTCCTTACCGGTAGGTTTAAATTGATATTTGAGAACTTGTTCTTTCCCTTCTGCTGGTTTTATCTCAAAATTATAGAATTTATAAGTCTCCCATTCAGACAAATTAATTGTTCCCGATTCCTTAGGATTTAGGTCAATACCTTTGCGTTTATTATTTTTAGTATAATTGCGTCGGCTGTCGTCCGTGTATCCATTACTTTCATTGGTTTTGTAAGTTATGAAGTAATCACTTCCCGAGATTGGGGCATCCGAAAGATTGGTAAGTGTAACCGTAATTGAACCCTTGGAGCCTTCTCCCCAATTAGGCTTCCAAATGTTTTTATACTTACCGGGCTTTATTTGTATGACATAATCCCCATGATCGAAATTTTTTTCCAACCATGCGAAGTATTCCGTGTCATTTAGAAGTTCCTGTGTCCTGACATCAGTGTCTTCCAAATTGAGCATACCTGTATTGATAGCTAATTGCATCTTGTCTTCCGGGAAAGCGGCAATCCCTTTGGAATTAACAATGGTAATATTACCATCATCTCCTTCTTGAATCTCAATCCATTTGCCGCTTCCGAAATCAACTCGAGTAATACCGTCGGTTTCGTTTATCTTAACCGAGTCTGTAGATAATGGAGCGATAGAATCAAAATTAGCCTCAGGATACACAACTTTGATAGAATCAAGCTGACCGGCATTAACATATCCGGCAAATGTCTCAACAAAAGACTGTACTTTTTGCTGTTTGTCACCACCACATGCTGTAATTAAAAAAATCAAATAGCAAGTTATACCAAATAATAATTTTCTCATTGTTATATTTTTCTTAAAGTGAATATTTTCCGCCCGTAAAGTTAATCAAAATTTTCATCGCTAAAAAAATTAAAAAGTTAAAAAAGACCCCAATTGGGCTGAAAATTCTAATCCGCAGAAAGGACCTCTAGCGCAATAATTAGGGCCGATTAGAAATTTCCGGCTATCGGGATAATTGTAACGTTCTTTGGGGTCGAAATTTCTTATTGAATGAGGCCTTGGTTGCTCGATAATCAATTTTTTTATAATTTTACTAAAGATAATAATATCGGGATGATTTAGGGACAGCGGAAAGACTGGATTATGCCTCCATAGATCTAATCTCTTGGAAAAGGACAAAAAAGAAATTTTTTTGACAATGGATATCTCCCTATTAAACACGAAAGAAATATGTTTAAACCTGGAAGAAAATATGCCGTAATGTTGAAGATTTGGCTTTTGTTGCTAATGTGTCTGATGGCATTGGACAACAGCGCTCAACTGACGAGATCCAAGATAGGAGAAACAATAGTCACGAATGGGGGCGACATCACGATTACGTGTATTGATCAGAGACGAGGTTTTGGGTCGGGCATTACTTTTGATGCAGATATCCAATCGCCCAAGTCCGCATCTTTTTCGCATGATGGAAAGAAAATCTATATCAATTCTTTGGAGGGTGGCAAGACAGTGGTTTACGATGTGGCGACCCGCAAGAAACTGAAAGTTATCAACCATGAGTTTCCAAGCGGCAAAGGAAGACTCTGGCTACCCCCGTCAGGTTTCTATACTTTTACCCATTATCCCGAAGGGGAAAACAGATCGTTTATGGGGAAACCGGTCGAGGAGGCTATCACTCCCGATGGCCGGTATATGTTTGTCCCATACTATCGAAGAAGTTTTGACTTGAATGCGCAAGACCCTTCCGCTCTTGCCATAATCGATACCCAGACCGATGAGATTGTCAGGATGGTAGAGACCGGCCCACTCCCTAAAATGGTGAGTGTCAGCCATGACGGCAAGCTCCTTGCAATTACACATTGGGGCGATAACACGGTCGGTTTTTTGGATATTTCCGATCCGGAACCGACCAAGTGGCATCATCTGCCTCCTGTTACAATCGGCAAAAAGCTCAATCTCAATTATAGTCTCACCTCTTCTGTAAATCGCGATTCAGGAAGCGGTTTTCTACTTCGGGGCACTGTGTTTTTACCTGGAGATTCCCTGCTGCTGGTAAGCGGAATGGCCGGTCCTCTTAATGTTTTTGATGTCAATAAAATGGAATGGTTAGGCACCTTTCCTGATCTTAACAATATAAGGCATCTTACCCTTAACGGCCCGACACTCTTCATGAGCCGAAATTCTGCAGGCGAAGTGATGACAGTGCCTGTCGACAGTATTGTGAAGCCCGTCGCCTCAAGCAGAGGTGATTCCCGGATATTCAAGGCCGTTGGAGTAAAAAGGACTAAGGTAGGAGATGGCGCGCGGACACTGAAGGTGTCTCCCTCGGGTAAATATATATTCGTAGCATGCAATAGTGCCTCAGCACTTAATATAGTGCGAACGGAAGACATGACCGTGATCGGCACCATCAATACGGATTCATATCCAGTAGGTCTGGATATCTCGCCAGACGGCTCGATGATAGTTACAACATCCCAAGGTCGTAAAGGGAAGGGAGGCGGCAATGCTGTAAATTTCTTCAAGGTTGAATATAAAGACCCGGAACCGGTATTGAATCAAATGAAGGAAATTAACGGGAAAGAAACGCCTGTCAAGAGGGAACCGTCCGCAAAAGAAATTGAAGGGAATTCGGGGATTACCGCTTTAGGCTGGATAGGTATCTGTTTGGCTATAGCGTGCGCGGCCGGTGCCTCTTATTTTTTCTTCCACCGCAAAATAAAAAAGTAGGTTGGAATTGGAGTCCGAACCTACTATGATTTTGATTAGTTGGATTTAACTTTTTTACTTTTTATATGCTTTCACAAATGAAAGTAACATTATTGGCTTCCACTATCATTTGGATATTTTTATTCCCGTAATAATGTATACCGCTTCGTGTGCTATATTGATATTCAAATCCTGAATCTTTCATTTTTGAAACGAATGATTCACAAATTTTTTTGCTCATAAATTTTATGCCTATTTCAATATAATCACCATCGCCATAAATCTCGACTGTAGTACCATTACAAGTAAATTTATAATGAGTTGACGAGGATTTCAATTTAAATCCAGCCTTATATAAAGCGGACTCAATTTCTAACATGTTTTTTATTTCAATCCCTCCCTCGTCAGAAAAAAATGTATCATAATCAAGTTTTGAAGCTCCGTCGACCGCTGATTTACTGTTTTGTGTAGTTCTTGCTTTGGTTTTTTTCTTGGTAGTCTTGGCATCTACATTCATCCCTCCTACCAATATAGCGACTACAAGCATCAGAATTGTTGCGATTTTTTTCATAATATCTGGATTTTAAGTGAATATTTATTGTAGTAAAGATAATAAAAATTCCCGATCCGCGCTCACGGTGCTGAACAAGAACTGGGTTTAGATTAAAATTGAAGATCTCTAATTATTGGGGTTCAAATAGTTAGCGATTTTTATTGGTGGCATCACCAGTTCTATTAATTTGTATTTCAGTGTGTTTGAGTGAGCTCTTGCTCCTATTATTTAATAAATCTCTTCTCTGATTGACCCATTGAATCACAAAAATCTTATGAATTTGTGTCTAAATTATGTCCAAACGAGTTTACATGTACGCGTATCACCGAGTGGTTATAAAATCCCTCGAAGGATAGGTCTTCATCCAGTTCTGACCAATGTAATCCATAATAAGAAGTATTATAATTATTTCTTTCTGCCATACTTGCATTTTTCAATCGCGGATAGGAGGAAAACAATTCCTCTCCCACTGTGCCATCCTTAAACTCTACTTTTACCGCTATATCAGTAATAAGGATTTTGGATATATCAGTTATATTTTTCATCATTTGTTATCCTTATTGAAAAATTCTTTCCATCGTTCTATTATAATCTCTCTATTTTCCTCAATAAGAGATTCAATAAGACGCAGTTCATTTTTCTTATACCCATGGTTCTCAACCAACTCCACATCTAAAACATTAAATTTACATTCCGCATCACCTTTACTTATATGGACATGGATTGGTTCGTGGTCGTTAGACCAAAAGAAGAAGCGATAACCAAACAAGATAAAGAGGGTCGGCATAATGAATTAAGATTTTGATAAGACAAAAATATAAAAAATTTTTTTAATATCCATCTTGCCCTTATCCATTCTAATTTTTTATGCTTGAAATTGATTATTCTTTTTGTCTAAGACAAAATCAATCCACTAATAAAGAGGAATAAAATTGATGTCAGTCGTTTTGCAAGGCATCGTGCATCGGTTTTGCCTAATAACACTAAACGCTGACGCTCTATCTTATGATTGACATTATTAGTTCGCATTGATTGGGGATGTCCCCGTTTTTTCTTCGTCGTATCAAAATAAAAAGTAGGTTGGGAAACAGTGTCCGAATCTCCTTTCTGTTATGTAGCATTTTAGATTTATTTCTTCGAATCAAGATATTCCTGGTATTCTTTACCAGTGGGTTCATACTGATATTTAATTAGCTCTTCTTTACCATCGACCGGTTTAATTTTAAAATCATAAAACTTCATAGCCTCGGGAATTGAAACCTTTATTATTCTATTTTCATTAGGTCCCAGATCAATACCATTGAGTTTTCTTGTTATAGTAAAAGTTTCTGCACTATCATCAGACCCCCCGTCACATTCATAAGATTTATAAAAAATATTATAAGCCTCTCCAGAAACCTGTCGATCAGAAAGATTGTTGATAGTTAAATTCATTTTGCCAATTATTGCTTCTGCATTGGGAACTGAAACAATATTCATTTTACCCGGTGTAACTTTAATTACATATCCAACCATACTTAAATATTTATTTTTTAACCATTCAAAATAATCCGAGTCTTCTATAATTTCTATAATTTCTTTATCATTCATGGATTCTCTTACCATTCCTGTTTTCTTGGCGATGTTAACCTTATCGATTGGGAAAGCGAAGAGACCTTTGGATTCGATTACTGAGATATGGCCATCGTCAGAACGGCTCACCTTAAGCGTGATGCCTTCGGCGAGCATCATATCATATTGCCCCGGAGCTATTTCAGCTACGATAATGGTGTCGGATTTAATCGGCATAATAGAATCCGCTTTTACTATATCGGGATAAGTAAGTTTCAGAGAATCAAGCTGATTGGCGTTTACTTTCTCCACGAAGTATTTGCCGTAATTTCTCACTTCCTCCTCTGGAGTTATTTTTTTTCCACATGATACAATCAATCCAATTACTACGAAGAGCATCAGAATTGTTGCGATTTTTTTCATTGTGATATTGATTTTAGAGTGAATATTCGATAGGTAAAATTAATTCAAAAATTCCATATATTACTTTGCCATTTTAATAAGCCCAAGTGACGACACCCACTTTCTTAAAGGAAGACAGGGGTTTAGAAGGAGGAAGGGGAATAAATTCATCCTTTTGTTTTGCAGTGTAAACAATCCTGCCGTTTTTATCATCGTAATAATAATCATCATAGCCGGGGTATTCACTTGCAAAACAACCTACATCATATACATTGTCTCCAACTATACATTGAAGCCATTCAACACCTCCATATTCATCATCTTCAAAATAGCTTAATTTATAATAGGCTCCGTCTTTCATTTTTTTCCATTTCTGACCCTTCAACCCTCTCTTTTTTATTTTTACTTTTCCGTTAGCCAAAAGGTTAATAGTCGTACCTTTGTTGATGGAGCCGGTAATTGTATAGCTCCCAATAATGTCAGAAGGTTTCGGGTCAGTCTTAAAAATTGAATCCTTTTTTACTGAATCTGTAGGTAACTCGGTTATTTTTAAACTATCAATGGAATCTACCCTCTCTATGGAATCATTTTGATTGGAGTAATTTTGAGTTTTTTCTGAATCCCCAGAACCGGAACAACTCGCCATCAGTAATAACGTTGCAGTTCCCAATAATAATTTCTTCATTTTGATATCCTTATAAAGTGATTCTTTTTTCATGGTAAAGTTAAACAAAATTTCCGATATATGGTCACGGGGAATTTGTGACTGATTAAAATGTCAATAGACTATAGCCTGGTTGAGTGAGAGCATATTGTCTCGGCTAAGGAATTCATCCTTGTGCAGATTTCTCGTGAAAGGACAGTTTTAAGAGGGAGGCCAAGTGAGATAATAAGTAATCTGCCTTTTTCGCAAAGTTCAAAAAGATGCCCAGGGGGTTTATAACGAGGACCAAAGGCTTCCTGCTGAATAAGGATAAATTTACCGTTAACTGCCTCTGCCACTTTCCTTATCTCTTTCTCCTCCTTCGAGATGAATGGTGACACCAATACCGAGCCTTTGATAGCTTCCGTTACCCAAAGTCTTTTCAACTCTTCTTTTTGCTGCAAGGTATAGGCTCGACTCAATTTTAAAGCATATTTATCAGGATTGCGTAAATGAAAAAGATTCCCATAGGCCTGTACATTCTGCCCACAAACAACGAGATTATTTATACGTGTGAAAAAGTCCGGACGCTGAATCCGCATCGCCAGCCTTTGGGGATTAAGTTCAATGTATCTGTACTATCCATCTAAAAAGCGCTCCTCGAAAAGAGGCTTGTCACAATAGCTTGGAGCGAAGATATCGTTAGTACCAAAAGGGAGGGGGCATTTATATTATATATATATATAATGGTAAATTTCAGTTGCTTTATAAAATAAGAAAGATGCTCCTTCGTGCGTTCGGTTTTGTTAATGATGAGATGAATATGGTCCGGCATGATGCTGTATTTCCAAAGCAAGATAGGGGAGAATACATCATTCCAATGCCTTCTTAGTCCATTTGCACAGGCTTTCACCATTGCAGAACGGACAATATGAGCGCAGCCGTAATTACCATACGGGATGGTAACGGATCCCGCAACTTTTTCAAAAGGAGGGCAGCTCTTGGCTTTTTTCAGTATGATATGATAAATGAAAGGCCCATAATAATCATGGCCCTCACAGCGCTGGTTATATTCAGGGAAATAGTAATCGTAAAGCATCGTATCATTAAAATAGTTGCATGGCCACTTACCCTACGACAAAAATATTTATAAATCCAAAATTAAGCAAGCCATAGAGAGATTTTGAACGGCGAAAAGAGATTTTTTGAACAGCGAAAAGAGAGATTATAATTTTTGTCGTAGTTTGGTTTGTGGTGTCACCAGTTCTTACTTATAGTTAGAAGGTTAAGATTGACACTATTTATCTCTAATTCTTTAGTATGTACCATTAGTCTTTGATTTCCCGATACAATTTTAATAAAAAATCCAAAGATCCCTCGATTTATCAGGTGATGGGTTTTTAAGTAATTATTATGGATAACTATCTAAAAATCAATAAATAAAAAAATAAAGTATTAAAAAGTCTCTCCAAATAGAGAGAAATAAAATTGAGGTCAGTCGTTTTCTTATGAACGTGCACCGCTTTCAGCGACATGCACTAATCGCTGACTCTCGAATATTTATTTGACATTATTGGTTCACCGAGATTGTAAGTGGGTGTTCTCGTCGTTTCGTCGTCGTATCAAAATAAAAAAAAATAGGTTGGGAAACAGAGTCCGAACCTACTAAATCGTGATATTTAGGTATCAATTTTTTCTTGGAGTTCAGATATTCTAGATATTCATTACCTATGAAAGATGCAAACTTTTCTTGGAGTTGTTCAGGAGTTAGATTCCATTTAATTTTTTTAAAGACTTGTCCATCCATAGACCCTCCTAAACTTTCAATTTTTATACTTTCATGACCGGGGATATATTTTCCATGGCGTGTTTTATACCATCCATTACAGGAAGCCACATTTCGTAAGTAAGGCCGTTTGCCGATACCTCCGTGAATACCATTATTCCGATGAGTGGATCAACGAAATATGGAAGGTTGGTCTGGGGGTTCTTGACGATTTTGTAAGTGGCGGTGGGATAGACCTCTTTGAAGGCTTTCCACGCATTGCTCCACGAAACGTATGTGAGACCATTCTTGCTTTCGGCCACATCGTTCAGATTAAGGGATGCAAGTTGATTGAATTTTTCAGCCACTTGCTCGTCGTAGGTTTTGCTGACGCTCTCATCGAACACGACAGGAGCGAAATCGAAATCTTCACTCCTCATTGTTGTATGATATTAAAGGGTTTGACAAAGAGAAAAGAGACCCCACACTTTTTGTCGATTAGTGTAGAGTCTCCTTCCGTTGATTTTGCTTAGTTCAGGAACCAATTGTAGGAGTCATCGGTGCCGTTAAGGGCGTTGGCTATTCCTGAAGCGAAGGTGGTACAGTTGGCGTTGCGGTCGATCCATAAATCTGAATAACTGTTTTTCACAGCTTCATTTAAAAGATTCATCAATTGCCAACAAGTGATTGCGCCGTCACCATCACCGATTCCGAAGTTAGGATTGGTGATATATTGTTTGGTTGCGGCATTTACCACGGAATCCCCAAGAAGTATCTAGGGAAGTTGTTTCTGCTGTGCGTTGGGAAGAGCTTGATATAATCTCATTCTTCCGATTATCTTGCAGAATTGTTCCTGTGATAGCCAAGTGTTGTTCAAGGCTTGCAGGTTGTAAAGGGTTGCTTCCTTAATCTCATTGAACCGGCTAAAAAGTTCAATTGATTTCTGAAAGATGTCTGCCTCGGTCATGCAAAGCAGATTGTCGCTTACTCCGTCGCAGGTGAGCATCATATTTGAGCACACACAAACACGGAAGCCGATAAAAATCCGAAAATGTTGTGGATTTTGACGGGCATAGAGTTTATCCTCATGGTAAGAACGGGTGCCTCCGATTGTTAGGCTTACCGTCTGTCCGTTTACAGAGGATGTAATGTTTGAAACCTGAACGATCCATGCGAGTCGCTGATAGAAGATTGTCTTTTCTTCGTCAAGCAGCTCATTGGCCTTTTTGTGTTGAGCCGAAGGTACTCGCCCGATGATGGGGTGAGAGACACGACATTCAGCTTGAGTAATGTTTCCGGTTCCGTAGATGATTTCAGCAGCCTTTCTGACAGTCTATATAAATTTTTGATGACTGACAGTCAGGGAGTTATCGCTGAATGTGGGAATAATCGATTTGTAAGTGAGGTCTTCCAAACTTATCTCGTTGGAAGGCCCCTCGATAAAGTTGGGGTGTCTTTCGAGATTGGTGTCATGCAGACTTTCTCGAACTTCCCATGCGTAGGGTGTGGCGATACCGGTTGAAGGCATCACCGCTAATGAATTTGTTGCCATGATTGAATGGTTTTTACTTGGTTATTAAATCTCGTTTGAAAAAGAGAAAAGACAAACGTGTGGGAGTTGTTATTATTTTAACTTTCTCATTTTGTTTATCTTTTCAATTGCTTTGAGCAGTCTTAATAGCACCTCGCTCAATGTGATGGCCCAGCTTAATTTTTTCACGCAGCCGGGGTTAGATCCGGTTGAGGGCTTACATTCTCCTCAACTTCAATTACGGTTGTTGTGGCTTTCTTCTTGCCACGGATTTTATTGCACAGGTCCGCGACCAGTGCTGATGCGATAATGATCTCGCTAAGGTTGCCAACAATAGTGATGGCACGCAAAATTTTGTTCATACTTTTTTGATTTTTTATTATTCGGTTATTATTCATATTTCTTCATATATAAGGCATTGACCGGGAAATGAGGCGGTGGATAAAAAAAGCGGATAATCCCAGCTTCACAGCCCGGATTACCCAATTATACAATATGAATTTTATATCTTTCATAAGGATTTGCCCCTTCAGCGTCTCCATTCTTTTGGTTTCAGAAGATGTGATAACTTCTGCCAGGTATGATCCGCCTTACATTTCTCAACTACCGACGGATACATATTGATGGAACGTAGGGAGGAACAACCTTCTATTATGGTTGCGTCATGGATATATGGGGGCATATAGGTTTTGATGTCAATTTCTTCCAGAGCCGTACATTTGCTGAAAGCGTATGTCCCTATGCTCTTAACTTGATATGGAATTGTTATTGACTTTAACGAACTACAGCCGGAGAAAGCCGAATCGCCTATTATCTCGACAGTGGGGGGCAGATCCAACTTCTCCAGACTTACACAATGGCTGAATGCGTGATGCCCGATAATATACAGATACTCAGGCAACACTATATGCTGTAGGTTAGCGCATCCTTCAAAAGCGTTATCCTCCAATTTTAAGATACAGGAGAAATACCGAAATTCGTTAAAAGTCGATATATCTGATTTTCTGAACCTGTTGCCAAGTTGCTGTAATTTGTTGACATCCCTCAGTTTGACATTGCCCATGATTTTTGTAAGTGCTTCATCCTCAAAAATCAGGTCATCGCTGCCTATAAACGATATCCAATCACCGGTCTCCTGTATATATGCCACATGAGGCGCAGGATACCATGTTCTTTTTGCTTCTTCATATTCTTCTCGTGTTCTGAATGACATAGTATTAGATTTTATATGGTTAAATGTAGGATTCCACCCCGAGCAAGAGCTAAGATTTCGGTCATTTACTCACCTGTCTTAAAAGCGACGTTTTTGCTTTCGTCCCGGCTCTCGCTCCTGTGGGGCTTTCTCCTATAAGTAAGAATTTCAAAGGCTGCCAGCAGAATTTTCTAAATTTCGTGACGCAAATTAATTGAGTCTGTGAAAAAATCACTAACTTTGCGTTAAATTCATTATTGTTGAAATATGGACGATTTAAACCGACTTAAAGTAGTGCTTGTCGAGAAGAAAAAGACAAGCAAATGGCTGGCAGAAGAATTAGACAAGAACCCTTCGACTGTATCGAAGTGGTGCACTAATGTAAGCCAGCCTGATTTGCAGACACTTAACCGTATCGCAAATCTTTTAGACATAGACGTTAAAGACCTCCTAATCAGCAATAAATAGTGGATTTATACATTTATGGCAAAGATAGATCATCTGATTGATAAAATACAGAACCCCGAATTGCGCGAAAAGTTAAGGGCTGAAATAAATCATCTTCATAAGCAAAAACGATTCGGATTGATATTTGAGGACCATCTGCCTGAAGCGACGTTGCTTTATGATGTGATGGTAAGAAAAGGCCAGAAAGTAACGCTAAAAGAAGCACCCTTGGATAAAAAATTTGAGGTTGTAAATGTAATGGACGGTATTGCACAGTGTATTTCACTTGACGAAAACGAATCTGCAACTGAAATTCCCGTGGATGAATTAGTAGCTTTTTCCAATCATAATGAGGTTGAATCGACCTCTACGTATAAAATATCTGACCTTATCCCGTATGCAGATTTTGGCGATCCCATATATCCATACCTTGAACCAATAGATAAACTTCAAAATGCCCCGGATTCCGAATTATGGCATGAGATAATAGAAGCGGATAATTATCACGCCCTTCAACTTTTGGCATACCTATATCCTGGAAAGGTTGATTGCATATATATCGACCCTCCCTATAACACAGGTGCACGTGACTGGAAGTATAATAACGATTATGTGGACAGTAATGACTCATATCGACACAGCAAGTGGCTTTCGATGATGAGAAAACGCCTTTTGTTAGCAAAAAAATTACTGAATCCTCAAGATTCTGTACTTATTGTAACTATTGATGAGAAGGAGTATAATCATTTGGGATGCTTACTTGAAGAGCTTTTCCCTGAAGCCGGGGTACAAATGGTAAGCACTGTTATAAATTCAGCCGGAGTTACAAGAGATGCAGATTTTTCTAGATCAAATGAGTTTATTTATTTTATTAAATTTGGAACATCTTCACCGTGTGCTCTTCCTTTAGATGATTCTTGGAGAGGAAACACAAAAACAAAGAAAAAGAAAGCATTAGTATGGAATCAATTAATGCGTTCAGGTACTGGCGCAAGGCGCATAGATAGAGAAAACATGTTTTATCCCTTATATGTAAATTTAGAGGGGGATAAAATAGTTGAAATAGGAGAATCTATTCCAATAGATCAAGACAGATTTTCCCTCCCAGATAAACCCGGGTTGAAAACTATCTGGCCTATTCGTTCTAATGGAGAAGAAGGACGCTGGAGAGTAGGTAGCGAGACCTTGAAAAATCTTCGTGATAAAGGTTATATACGCCTGGGAAGATTTACTGAGAATGGTATGGCCATAACATATTTATCTGAAGGAGAACAACAAAAAATAGAAAATGGTATATTTGAAATAATCGGGTATAGAAAAGATGGTTCTATCATTGAGGGAGACATGAATTTTAAAAGACTCTTTATACCTGGCTCTCAATGGGATCAACCATCTCATAACGCAACTTATCAAGGCTCACAACTTCTAAACAAGTTTGTTGGCAATCGCTTCCAGTTCCCTAAATCATTGTATGCGGTCCATGACGCGCTTCGCTTTTTTGTGGCAAATAAACCTAATGCGTTGATTGTAGACTTTTTTGCAGGTTCAGGTACTACGCTTCATGCCGTTAACCTTCTGAATAAAGAAGACGGAGGACAAAGACGTTGCATAATGGTTACTAATAATGAGGTAAGTGAATCGGAAGAACAAGCCCTCAAAGAACGAGGTTTAACGCCAGCGGATGAAGAATGGAAATCTTTAGGCATCGCGCGATATGTGGCATGGCCACGTACAGTTGCTTCTGTTACAGGCATAGATGTTGATGGAAATACAATTGCCGGAGAATATCTTACATATCTTGAAGAAGAAAAGGAAATAACCCGGAAATTCAAGAAAATCAGCTATGCGAAAGAATTCTCGTTACTTACTTTGCCTGAACGCAAGGATTTAATATCAGAACTATCTGATGGGAAAATTGCGAAAAACAAGGTAACGGCAGAGACCTTATATATCGTTGATGAAGATATAGATATTTCTATTCTTCTTGATGACTCTGCTGTGGAAGATTGGCTGGAAGAATTAGAGTCGGCAGATCATATACACACTTTTTATATAATCACTCAGAACAACAGGCTATTCTACGCTGCTAAAGCGAGGATAGTGGAAATGCTTGGTGGATATAAGATTTCGGAATCTAAGACTTTTCCTATGGCCGAAGGCTTCAAGGCAAATGTAGAATTCTTCCATCTTGGCTTTCTTGAGAAGAATGCTGTGGCTCGAAATAAACAGTTCCGAGAAATACTTCCTTTGCTTTGGCTTAAGTCTGGAGGTATAGGTGAATGTCCGGAAATTGAAGGAAACAGGATCCCTCAATATATCATTTTCCCGAAGAATAAATTTGCGGTCCTAATAGAAGAATATGCGTTTGGACCCTTTGAAGAAGCCGTGCATAATATTGACGGTATTGATACGATTTATATCGTTACCAATTCAACGCCTGGTTATAACGAAATGATTAAGGTTTTGAATCCCAAAAATTCATTTCAACTTTATCGAGACTATTTAGACAATTTCAGAATCAATCATATTCAATAAGACATGAATATCGAACTCAAACAATTTCAGCAAGAGGCTCTTAAGCGGCTTAGAAGTCATTGCGCTGCTTCAATGCGCGAATATACTACAGAAGGAACGCCTCAAATTGTATCTTTTACGGCTCCTACAGGGGCTGGTAAGACAATAATTGTGTCGGCATTGCTTGAATCAATATTCATGGGTGACGACGTGCATATTGAACAACCAAATTCCATTGCCGTTTGGTTGTCAGACGATC
>JAFLTN010000130.1 GCA_022510445.1 Muribaculaceae bacterium
TTCTGGTTAGTTAAAATTCCAGGCCGTTTATGTTTGTGTTCTCTTGGAGCGAAAAACGGGACTCGAACCCGCGACCCCGACCTTGGCAAGGTCGTGCTCTACCAACTGAGCTATTTTCGCGTTTCACGGTCAGATTTTTTCTTCACCTCCCGTTTTTGCGTTGCAAAGTTAAAGCCTTTTTATTTCTTGTGCAAATATTTTTATAAAAATTATTTGTGTCGTTCCTAATTTTTCCCTGTCAGATTTCCGATATCAACATTAAGTAACAATCGCTGATAAAACATAAAGCCCTCTTTTGTAAAATTAAAATTCAGCTGTGCCTCTATTTCCACAAATTTATTATGATATAGTTTCCCATATACGTCAAGTCGATCATAAAACGATGAGGCATAATAAGGTTCTCCCTGATAGAGCAGATTGCCAAATTCTCCATACATTGGGAAAAGCTTGCCTCCGCGATATAATGAATTTCTTAAACCTAAGAATTTCCATTCTCCAAGCACTTCTAACCAAAAACCTCCAGGTGTCACCCAATTACCTGTTTTTCTGTGTCGTTCCACGGTAATCAGGCCTCCTCCTTTTATTACCAGACTGTCTATAGGGATTTTATGACTCAAATCAATACCAAGATAGGGATTTATAAGAAAATTATCAATAACATACTGATTCTCATCAGCATTAAAGGTCTTTGCAAGATGATTCATCATGGCATAACCTCCCGCTAAAAATAAATTTTTCTCTTTATGAAATTCTCCATGAAACACTATATTGAATGCTTCTCTTTGCTTTTTTGACTGAATACCTCTCCAATCTATATATGCATCAAAAAATCCAAGCTTTGTTTGATATTGCAATAATGCTCCCCGAAGATTTTTTTGATAATAAGTGAGAGAATCACTCCAAAGAAAGCCCGGTAGCGGTTGTCTTAATTGCGACATGGGAAACATTCCCATTGAAAACTTCCATTTTTCGCCCTCATGCCTGTAATAAAGAGTAGGGTAGATTTTGCCGTTCTTAATTGTATTTTCTATTGGTTGAATCCATACTGCTCCCCCTGCAATCCGGTCATGTTTCGTGAATTTCAATCCGATTTCGGGTGCCAGGCTTGTTATGAAATAAGTTTCAGATGCTGTGTGTTGGCCGTCTCCTTCTCTATTGTCAAAAGTAGCTCCCAAATCAATATGCCATGTCGGTTCAACAGAAAGAGCCTGAAACCTTAAAAACAAAACAATGAGCATCAAGAAAAAATATTTTAGTCTATTCATCGTAAATGATATCATGACAATGCTTGGCTCCGGAAATAATGAAGAGCTGTAAGTTGTTAATGGAGCGACAAAATTAAATCAAATATTTGCATATTTCAACATGAAACTTTAATTTTGCAACCATAAATGAGAAAGAAAAACTCTCTGAAATGTCCAGGTGGCGGAATTGGTAGACGCGCTACTTTGAGGGGGTAGTGACCGGTAGGTTGTGTGAGTTCGAGTCTCATCTTGGACACTGAAAGGAAGAATCAGATATTGGTTCTTCTTTTTTTAGACCCAATTGTTTTGTATAAATTTGTCGGAGAAATTTATTCTGAAAATGTTAAGGAATCCGGGAAGAATATTGATCGTGGATGATAATTCAGGAGTAAGGCGTACTCTTCAGGTCATTTTGTCACCACATTTTGAATCTATTAAGACAATAGCCTCGCCGGTAGAGATCAGCTCAGCAATAAATGAGTTCAAACCGGATGTGATTTTGCTGGATATGAATTTTAAGGCAACAATAAACACAGGGAATGAGGGTCTATTTTATTTAAATGAAATTAAAACAAGATATCCCGGAATAGAGGTAGTGTTGTTTACGGCTTATGGAGACATACCATTGGCAGTGGAAGGAATGAAAAAGGGAGCCTTTGATTTTATCGAGAAACCATGGGATAACGAAAATTTGATAGAGACTCTTAAAAAAGCCTATAACAAAAGCAAAGGGGAAACTTCAAATAAAAAAACAGACGCTACAATTTTTTGGGGGAAATCCTCGGATATGGCGGAGATAAGGGAGCTAATAAACAAAATAGCCCCGACTGATATTTCTGTTTTGATTACCGGAGAAAATGGAGTCGGTAAAGATGTCATTGCCAAAGAACTTTACCTAACTAGCCAACGAAAAGATGAACCCTATATAGCAGTTGACATGGGAGCCCTGACCGACACACTTTTTGAAAGTGAGCTTTTCGGACACGTTAGGGGTTCCTTTACGGGAGCTGTAGCTGATCATAAAGGGAAGTTTGAGCAAGCGGAAGGTGGCACTATATTCCTTGATGAGATAGGCAATCTTTCATTGCCACTGCAAGCTAAATTATTGCGGGTTCTTCAGAACCGGGTGATTACAAAAGTTGGAGGAAATAAAGAGATTCCCATTGATGTAAGAATTATAAGCGCCACAAACAAAGATCTTAAGAAAGAGGTGGAGGAGGGGAGATTTCGGGAGGATTTATTCTACAGGCTTGCCGGATTTCAGATAATGATTCCGGCCTTGAGGGAAAGAAAAGATGATATAATGGGATTGGCACAACATTTCCTTGACAGCTTTTCACAAAAATATCAAAAAAATGTGACAGGATTCGATGAAGAGTCTGAAAAATATCTGAAAGAAAATTTATGGCCTGGGAATATTCGAGAGCTTAAACAACAAATTGAAAAAGGGGTGATATTATCGGATAGAAATCTTTTGAAATTGGAAGATCTGAAAGCCGGTAATCCCCATTCATCTAATATTGAGAAATCAAAAGATGAGAAGGAGATGATATCTGATGCCTTAATAAAGACAGGCAGAAATATCAGTAAAGCCGCCAAACTCTTGAATATCAGCAGACCCACCCTGTATTCTAAAATGAATAAATATAATCTTTAATGATGTCTCCTTTCATCTGGATAATATTAATTATTGGAGTGGCGATAATAGCTGTAATCGTCACTTTAGTCTATGTTAAGATTAAGACGGTCAAGAAGATCGATTATATGCTGGATGCTTTTGAAGACGGGGAAACAAATTTTAAATTCAGGGAAAATGACAGTTTGAACAGGTCGCTCAACCGTCTTCGGGGCATCTTTGAACGCCAGAAAGTTGCAAACGAACAGGAATCATGGACAAAACTTATTCGCGTGCTCACTCATGAAATTATGAATACGTTGTCTCCGGTTGTCAGTCTGACCGATTCGTTAAATAAAGAGGCTCATATACGGAAGGATGAAACTTTAAAAGAAAGTCTGGATATTATTTCTGAATCTTCGCACCATCTAATCGAATTTGTTAATACTTACCGCCGGATCACGGGGATTGCCAGGCCGATGAGACAAAAGATAGACTTAAAAAAAGTTATCGAAAAGACCATAAAGTTGAATGAAACGCTACTATCAGAGAAGATGGTGAAGGTGTCAAAGCAATTTCCGGAGGAGGAAGTAATGATATTTGCCGATGAAATACAGCTCTCACAAGTGATTCAAAACCTTATAAAGAACGCATGGCAGGCTAATTCAAAAAACGTTGCTTTTCAATTAAGAAAATTATCAGACAAGACTATTGTGTTATGGGTTAGGAATGACGGTGAACCCATTCCGGTAGAGGCACAGGAACAGATTTTCATACCGTTCTATACAACTAAAGAAGATGGAACCGGTGTCGGATTGAGTGTTTGCCGTCAGATTATGCGCTATCATAAAGGCAATATAGACTTATTGAGAAGCAATTCCACAGAAACCATTTTCGAACTCTCATTTCTTTAGATTAAGAGTTTGTTCCGACGGGTTTATTCTTGAATTTGTAAAGATTGTAAAGATGGAACTTTACAAAAGTGTAAAGGCTTTACAGTTTTCAAAATAGAAGCGTTTTAATAAATTACTGTAATTCAGTGTTTTGAAGATTTTGGCACGCTCATTGTATAAATGAATGTGTAAAATCGAAAAAAATGTTGAAAAAAATTACAGTTATCTCATTATTCCTCTTTTGGAGTCTGCCGGTTGTCATGGCCGTGACAATACCGATGACTATTCATGATTGTATGGAATATGCAATCTCCAAATCCACAAAAATCAAGATTCAGAAAGCTGACATAAGTGACAAACGGCTTGGAATCCGGGATGCGGTTTTAAGCGCTTTCACCCCCGTCGTGACCGCCTCAACCTACGCATATTATAATTTCGGCAGAAGTATTGACCCACAGACCAACACATATTTCAATCAGACCTCCTTTCATAACAATTATTCACTTTCGGCTTATATAGATCTTTTTGATGGCCTGGCTGCAGTAAATAATATAAATATTTCCAAAACAGGTCTTCTTATTTCCCAATCTCTGGAAAAACAGGTGGAGGCGGATATATGTCTATCTGTAATGGAAGCTTATTATAATGTGGTCTATTATAACCGGCTCATATCTGTCTATGAAAATCTTGTTGAAGATGCAAGACAGACTTTGTCTTTGGTCAGACGGCAAGAAGAACTGGGAGTTAAAGGGTATGCTGATGTGATACAGATGGAAGCTGATCTGTCTGACAGGGAATATGATCTTATCTCTACAGAAAATATGGCAAAAGATCAGTTGATGATACTAAAGGCTCTATTGTTTTGGGATGAGGAAGAAGAATTGGTTGTTGACCAAACATTACCTACATTTATAGAGGAAAGTTTTGACTCTGAAATGATAACATTATTTGCTATGGAAAATAATCCGGAGGTTAAGATGGCCGCTTGGAACGTAGAAAATTCCAAAAGAGAATTAAAAGTGGCAAAATGGTCTTTATTGCCTACCATAACTTTATATGGAGGCTGGAACACGAGTTATTATACCTATTCCGGCTATATCTCTCCGTCTTACACAAATCAATTCCAAAACAATATGGGAGAATATGTTGAGTTAGGGTTGACCATTCCTCTTTACAACCGGTTAAAAGGCGTTTCAAATATTCAAAAGAAGAAACATTCCTTTAACAATGCACGGTTGGAACTTGAACAAAAAAAGATGGATATAGAGATGGAAGTGAAAAGAGCTGTGCAAGATTGTGAGGGAGCCTCCGTAGCTTATATTCAGTCACTCAAGAAATCATCTGTTCAGGAGGAGGCATTTAAATTAAATCGTAAGAAATTGGAACAGGGGTTGATCTCCCCGCTTGAATTCCAGACAGCCAACAATAATTATCTGAAAGCTAAATCTGATGAGATGAACTCTCTTTTCAAATATCTTATCAAAAAGGCGGTAGTGAAATATTATTTTGGGATCGAATATATAAATCAATAAATTCAATAATAGGAGCGGAAGTCTCGACTTCCGAAAGCATAGAAATTATGGATAAGGAATTACCGAAAGTAAAAGGATGGAAGAAAGCCATAACTAAGAAGGCAATACCCTGGTGGTGTGGTGGAATAGTAATAACAGCGATTATCGTGGTTTTGACAACCACTTCCGCCGATAGTATGAGAGTGGATAAAAATAATCTGACTACTGCTATGGTGGAAAAAGGTGAATTCAATGATTATACAAGAGTTTCGGG
>JAFLTN010000131.1 GCA_022510445.1 Muribaculaceae bacterium
GATAAAATGTCAGCATCTTTAACCAATTTATCGAGATCCTTGCAAGCCTCTTTGAAACTATATTCCCTGACTTTAGCGATTTTAATTTTGGGGTGGAAAGTAGGCAAAGTCTTTTCCTGATCATTCAGCACTTCCTCATAAAGCTTCTCTCCATCTCTCAGCCCCGTAAATTTAATTTTTACATTTTTGGCACCAGAAAGTTTAATCATCCTTTCAGCGAGATCAGCTATTTTAACTGGCTGCCCCATGTCAAAAACAAAGATCTCACCCCCTTTACCCATAGTTCCGGCCTCAATCACCAGCTTACAAGCTTCAGGTATAAGCATGAAAAATCGAATTATATCAGGATGAGTGACAGTAACCGGTCCACCTTTCTTAATTTGCTCCTGGAAAATTGGTATCACAGAGCCATTTGACCCCAGTACATTACCAAAACGTGTGGTGACGAAAGCTGTAGAACCATCGATTTCATTATTTTTGATAGCTGCATCAAGGCTCTGCACATATATTTCGCAAATACGTTTCGAACATCCCATGACATTAGTAGGATTTACAGCCTTATCAGTAGAAACCATCACAAACTTTTTTGTGCCGTATTTGACCGCCAAATCTGCGATAACCTTAGTACCGTAGATATTATTAATCACAGCTTCATAGGGATTGTCTTCCATCATCGGCACATGCTTATATGCAGCAGCATGAAACACATAATGAGGTTTGTGAAGATTGAACAATCTTTCCATAATCCGTTTGTCAGCGATATCACCCACAATAGTCAACGCTTCCACATTCGGCCATCGTTCCTTCATCATAAGCCTCAGATCATGCATAGGAGTCTCGGCCTGGTCCACAAGGATCAAAGTTTTGGGATTAAAAGAAGCCACCTGCTTCACAATTTCAGAGCCGATACTTCCTGCAGCTCCGGTGATAAGGAGCACTTTATCTGAGATCATCTCGGCAGCAGCGGACATATCGATTTCAATTTTGTCGCGAGGGAGAAGATCTTCCGGTTCCACCTGTCGCATTTCAGAAACATCAAGATCAGTTTTGCCATCCCACTCTCTTGCACGGGGCATCACCATAATCTTGATATTTCTATCGATAAGAGTATTCAACATATCCTGATCGGACTGAAGATAATTCATCTTAAGGGGAGAAACCATAAGAATATCAGCAGAATGTTTCTTCATTTCATCCGGAAGCCTGTTATCATAGGAATAAACTTTTTGTCCCATCAGATGCTTATTCTTTAGGTCCTGATCATTTGTTACAAACCCGCAGACCTTATATTGACTTTCTTCCTGAGCGTTTATACTTTTGGCGATAGCGATACCACCTTCCTTTACACCATAGATGAAAACGTTTACACTTCTTTTACGCTTTAGGACATCATCATAAAGGGTCTTGACCCAAACTCTGATTATCCACATAAAAGAAATAATGAACAAAGAGGTCAGCACAATATCGGTCACCTCGATACCGACGAGGTGACCACCCAAGCCGGTAATAGCCTCTACCAGGGCCAAGATTGCCAAGCCAATCAGGACTGCAAGAGTAATCCTGATAAGATCGGTAAAGGAAGAATATCTTATGACGCCCTGATAAGTATGGAAAATACGGAAGCCGATCATAAAGAAAACCGTACAACCCAGCATCAGGAGAAAAAGAGTCCAAAATACGTCAATGGTGGCTCTGCCACCGTGATTTATAGCAAAGGCCAATACACCTGCAACAAGGACACAGAGGCAGTCTATAATGAGCACGCTCCAATAAGGCAGAGCCTTTCTGGAGAAATACCATTGAGTTAGTTTCAAGAAAGATTTCATGAGGGAGGAATTTTTCTTGTGAAAGAAAAGGAATGTTTAAAAGTAGAAATTAAGAGACCAAGGAATTTTTGGATAATAACATTTTAAAAATAATAACGTAAATAAAAGAATTATCTTGTATCTCTATCTATTTAGATGCAATCTCTTTAAAGGTTTTGAAGATCAGTTTGATGTCATTCCATAAAGAAGCTTTGTCGACATATTCGAGATCAATAGCCAATTTATCAGGCAAAACTTGTTCAATATTTACATATCTTCTCACCCCGGGTCTTGGACCCACAAGACTCATATCCCCTTTGAAAACATTAATAAGCTGAGGGAATTCGTCGAGTTTATATTTCCGTATATAATAACCAGAACGAGTAACCCTCGGATCTCTGCCAACCATCGTAATGAGACTGCTCTTGTCAGAATCAGGTTTCATGGAACGAAACTTAAAGAGTTTGAAATCCTTATTATCCTTACCGACACGGGTCTGTCTGTATGTAAAACACAGGTCCTTTAGAATCGGTTTCATCCATATAGCGTTTAAAGCGAAAAAAAGGACCAAGAACTATAAGTCCCAGCCCACATGCAACTATGTCAAAAATACATTTCAAATCTTAGAAATAATATCGGTGAAATTAGAAATAATATAATCGACATCCTCATCAGAAAGGCGAGTATGCAGAGGTAAAGTAATCTCATTGTGATACCGGTCATAAGCGTTAGGAAAATCCTTGACATCATACCCCATGTTTTTGTATGCTGTCATCATAGGGAGAGGCTTGTAATGCACATTAGTAGCAATCCCTTTTTCCGCCATCTTCTCGATAATTTCGTTCCGTTGGTCTACAGAAGCGTCAAGTACCCTCACAAGATAAAGGTGCCCGCTTGAACTGTGATCATTCCCATAATGATTGAGAACCTCAACGTTATAATTTTGTAATCCAGCATTATATTTTTCAATAATCTGACGACGACGATTTAATAATTCTGGATACCTCATCAATTGGGCGAGACCAATTCCGGCCATGATGTCGGTCATATTGCATTTATAATATGGTGCTATAATATCATATTCCCAGGCACCGAGTTTGGTTTTAGCGAGGGCATCCTTGTTTTGGCCGTGGAGAGAGAGCAATTGCAGATGCTGATAGACTTCCTTATCATCAATGCCAGGATGAGCTTTCCAGGTCAGCGCCCCCCCTTCAGCTGTTGTCAGGTTCTTGACGGCATGGAAAGAGAAGGAAGTGAAATCTGCGATATTACCACACATAAAGCCATTACGCATAGCTCCGAAAGCGTGTGCAGCATCTGCAATTACTATACATCTTCCAAAAGCCTTTTGAATATCGTTTGAAGGTTTGAAGAGATGTTTCTTGTTTTCAACGACGTCAAAAACTTTGTCATAATCAGCCACAATACCTGCAAGATCCACTGGCATAACAGCCTTGGTTTTTTCTGTGATAGCACCAGAAAGTTTGTCATAATCCATTTCATAGGAGCCGGTAGCGCAATCAATCATTATCGGCTTTGCCCCAACATGACATACAGAACTTGCTGTGGCTGTGTAAGTATAAGCCGGTACTATGACCTCGTCACCTGGACCGATACCGAGAACACGAAGCGCCAACTCCATACAAGCGGTCGCAGAATTCAAGCAAACAGTAGAAGGTAGATCATTACTCTCTGAATCCTTACGGTTTGTCTGGCAAAAGATGGAAATTTTATTTTCAAACTCCTTGGTCTTGGGGCCTGTAGTAATCCAACCGGAGCGAAGAGCCTGAGCGACTTGCAGAACTTCCTCTTCCGACATATCAGGAGGTGAAAACGGAACTCTTCTCATATAATTAAATTTTTAATGTATTTCAATAATATAGTTATCAATCAAATGTTATTATGAAGAGAATAACTCAACTTTATGAATTTGAATTATTTCCTTACCACTGATTTTATCACATCCACATATTTTTGGGTCCCAACTTCTTTAGTAAGGTTATCCAAAACAAACTTACGACCATTGTTGCCATAAATGCGGCACAATTCAGGATTATTGTAAAGCGTTAATATAGCTTTTTTTAATCCCTCTTTATCACCTGCTTTTGAGAAGATTCCGCATTGATTATTTTCAATTATGGATTTCAGCTCATTCTCATCAAAATTAGCGATCACTGGCCGACTTGCCGACATAATGCTCCAAGTTTTACTGGGCACGGACGCTGAACCTGTACCTGGTTTAGAAATGACCAAAGAAGCATCTCCCAAAGAGAAAACATGACTAATGACCTCATAAGGCTGGAATGGCAATAAATGAACATTTATTAACTTTTTCTCTTTAATCAATCTCTTGACAGCATCATAATAAGCTCCTTCTCCAACCAGCACAAATTGTATATCAGGAAACTCTGACATAAAATCTTCCGCAACAGAAATCAGCAAATCCATATTTTGAGAAAGACCTATATTCCCGTTGTAAGTAATATAAAACTTCATTCTGTCTAATCCATATGTATCAAATAGGATATTTTTTTCTCTAGGAATATCCGTGACAGCGTTCTGATCTACCCAATTATAAATTACTTCAATCTTCTTTTCCGGGACACCTTTTGCCATTATGTTTTTCTTGAAATCTTCACTGATAACAATGATCTTATCAGCATTTTTATAAGTGAAATTTTCAATTTTACGACCGATTTTCCATAATAGCCCCCCCTGCTTTGCGAGACCATTATTAATAAGGGAATCCGGGAATATATCCTGAAGGTTGTAAACTAATGGCATATTACTGAATTTTTTGACTAATGCTCCCATAGCACCTTGAGTAGGAGGTGTGCTCATTATGAACATTACATCACATTCTTTTGCTTCTTTAGCAAATGCTCCTTTCCAAAATTGTTTAATATTACACATTAAATATCTGAATGCCCTAATAATAGCATTCTTACCCTCCTTCATTAGAAGGAATCTATGTAAATTCATTTTACCATCATAAAGGATCTCATTCAATCTATTATGGTATTCGACCCTTTCATTTTCAGATATTCCACGGGTTGGAACAGGAGTATAAACAACCATATCCATACCACTTTCTGTGATAGCTGAATAAAGATTATGAGATAAATACATACTTGCAGCCTTTTCAGGAGGGAAATAAGCTGGCAAATGTAAAACCTTCATATATTTATCATATATTAATGTTCATAGTATCCTTAAGCTTCGAAATACCAGGATTACCTATGGTTAAATTAGAATTTTCTGTAGATCGTATAACATTTGACGCACAACCTATTATGTTGTATGGTCCAATTTTTATGCCGTCTTTTATGGTTGCATTGATTCCAATAAAACTATTATTCCCAATTTTTGTATATCCTCCTAATGAAACACTTAATGAAAAGAAACAATAGGATTCAATTTCAGCATCGTGACTAAATGTACATCCTTCGTATATTATAACTCCATCGTGTACCTTGCATCCATGTCCAATAAAGACATTATCAGCTATAAAAATATTTTTACCAATCAAAGTTCCATTCCAACAAATTGCTTTCGGAGATATATAATTAACAAGTTCATATCCATCCACCATTAGTCTTCTTGATACCAACTCGCGATAGTAATTACATTTTAAATATCCAATTGCAACAAATACTTTACAATCCAAAGGTCTAAATTTTTCTTTAAACTCCTTATAATCAAGAATATATGGGGAGGGGGG
>JAFLTN010000132.1 GCA_022510445.1 Muribaculaceae bacterium
TAACCAACTGAGCTACTGAAGCAGTTTTTTGCCTTTCGGAAGTCTTGCTTTCTGCCGTCATCCCTTAATTGCGGTGCAAAGTTATAGAGATTTCTTTAACCTTGCAAATATTTTAGATTTTTTTTTGCGTTTTATCTTTTACAAATTCTTATTGAATTATAATATAATTCTTACAAAAAAATCCTACTATCTCATTCCCTCTATTGTTTTTTCATTTTAACATGCATAGTGTCAAAACCTTTGCCATAAACACCGTTGCAATTGGCTTGTGTTATAAAGGCCTTGTCATCTATACTTTTTATGATCCGAAAAATCATTACACTCTCAATCTTTCTACACCACACCATCAATACTTTTACTTTCTTTTTTGTATACCAACCTTCTCCATCTACTACAGTGACACCCCTGTGAGCTTCCTGATTGATCCGGTCTGCTATCTCCGACCATTTGCTGGAAAAGATGATAAATTGAATAGCCTGGCGATTTGTATTAATGACCATATCGGTCATATAAGCTATTATGAAAGTTACAACCCATCCATAAACAATTAATGGAACTCTGGCTTCTATTCTTTGCTCCAAAGATCCGTCAAAAGGAAGAAATATAGAACATGTGACAATGATCATATCACAAAAGATCATTGTTCTGCCTATACTCACATTACTCACTTTTGAAACCATGGCGGCAACTATATCAGTACCTCCGGAAGAGCCATTATGCACAAAAGTCAATCCGATTCCAAGACCACATAGGATGGCACCTAAAATAGCGCTCATCGACATATCCGGAATCAGAGGATGACCGAGCCGCATGAAGATTGCTTCAAAAACCCCGATTGCAAGAGAGATAACCGTTGCTCCGAAGATGGTTCGCAAAACAAAGGTTTTTCCCACTATCCTATACGCAAAGAAAAGAAGCAGTATGTTGCAGGCATATTGAGTCACGGCAACCGGTATTACTCCATTGGTTGCAAAATACACTAATGTGCCCACACCCGAGAGCCCTCCGATTACAATTTCATGTGGGAGAATAAAAGCAGAAAATCCTGCACCATATAACGACAGACCGAAAATTATGAAAATATAATCTTTCATTCCAGTCATTAAATTTATGGCTTTTCTTGTTACTTTTCCTGTGGTCATGGTATTCTAAATCTGAAAATCGCTCGCAAAATTAGACAAATAAATCGAATTCACGATAATTTTTGTAACTTTGCAATGATTGGAAATTCTATGGATTTATAAAACGAGGGACTAAAATAAAAAAATTTGATATATAATTTTAAACAAATCTCCTTCATTTTAAAGCATATCCACAATTTTTCCCCCTAAATAATTTGTCAAAACACATTAAGAATAAATTATAATACATTACTCAATTTATTTTCCTGCAAATGAAAAAGAGATTAGCAATATTATCCATCTGCATCCTTTCGCTCTTTACTACATCCCTAAAGGCACAAGATTTCTTTTCTACAGAAGATGCACCTACATTTTTCTCTTTCGGAGCTCGTTTAGGCTTCAACACCTCTAACCGATCATTCCCGTCTGGACATTTTAATCTCTGGAATAACAACAGTTGGGGAACCGGTTTCAATCTCGGAGTGCTTGCAAATCTTAATTTCAAAGATTATCTCTCTGTCCAACCAGGCATTTTCTTTGAATCCAGGAGTGGAAATTTTTCATATATAACCGATTATATCGATTCGAATGCCGTAATAAGTGAATTTAATCAATTCGGACACTGGAGAGGTTATTATTTCACAATCCCCATCATGGGTGTTGTCAAATTCAATCTTTCAGAAAATATCAAATGGTCGGTAGAGTTCGGACCTTATTTTCAATTCTCTCTAAAACAATCCGGTCAGAAAGATCTTGTGGTCTTTGACCGTCTCCCTACAGCCGGATTCTTTACCCCTCACCCAGCATCCTTGAATTCTTTTGATTTCGGGTTCAAAATGGGCACCGGACTTACTTTCAATCAGCATTATTATGTGGGGGTGCATTATCTTGCCGGTGCCTGCAATGCGTGGGGCACACCATCAGGAGGCAAAAACAAATCATGGATGTTTACCATAGGTTATGACCTTTAAGTTTACATATTAATAATATAAACTTAATATTTTCTCAGCATTATCCTCGCGTTTTCGCTCGAAATCGAGCCGGACAACGCGAGGGTCCTTTTTATACCAGGTCATCTGCTTTTTGGCGTAAACCCTTGTGTTTTTCTGGATTCTGGCTATAGCTTCATCTCTTGAAGCGAACCCGCCATCAAACCAAGTAAACATTTCTTTAAGACCTACTGTGTTTAATGAATTAAGATGCCGAAGATTAAAAACACTCCGCGCCTCTTCTTCAAGACCTTTTGCCACCATATCAAGAACACGGTTGTTTATTCTTTCAAAAAGTCTTTCACGATTGCCATCAAGACAAATTTTTAATATATCAAACGGCCTTTCCTTTTTTTCTTTTCCTATAAGCTCACTATAAGGTTTGCCTGCCGTAAGAGTAATTTCTACTGCATGAAATACTCTTTTAAGGTTATTCTTATCCACTATCCTATAATAGAGGGGATCTGATTCCAGAAGACGTTTAAGAAGCCAATCATTACCTTCCATTTTCCATTCATCCATTAGTGAGTTCCGTATTTTTGAAGGAACAGTGGGAAGTTCGTCAATTCCATTGCAAAGCGCATCAATATACATCATCGATCCTCCACAGACTATTGCACTTCCGTGCCGTTTAAGAATATCCGACAATAAATGCATGGCATCTTCTTCAAATTTTGATGCGCTATAATAAGAATCAAGTTCCAGTTCTTCCAGAAGATAGTGCCGGATCCCCTCCCTTTCTTCCATGGATGGCACGGCCGTAACAATTGGTATTCCTTTATAGATTTGCCGGCTGTCAGCCGAAATGATCTCAGTATTAAGACGCTTAGCCAATTCTACAGCCAGGGCCGACTTACCTGAAGCTGTCGGCCCTGTCAATACAATAATTTTATTTGGCATTCCTGTTTATCCGTGAACTTCTTTACATATGTTTACAATGACATCTTTGGCTTTTTCCATAGAATTGATTGCCACATATTCATATCTTCCATGGAAATTTTCACCTCCTGCGAAAATGTTTGGACAAGGAAGACCTTTGAAAGAAAGCTGAGCTCCGTCAGTACCTCCTCTTATTGGTTGGACTTTCGGTTCTACTCCGGCCTCCCGCATTGCCTTCTCGGCTATCTCTATAATATGCATCACCGGTTCAATCTTTTCCCGCATATTATAGTATTGATCTTTAATTTCGACCGAAGCACAACCGGGATACTCAGTATTGGTTTTTCTTACCAGATGTTCTATTTCTCTTTTCCTGCTCTCAAAACGGGCTCGATCATGATCCCTGATTATATATGTGAGTACAGTCTCCTCCACGCTACCTTGAATTCCGACCAGATGATAAAATCCTTCGTAGCCTTCTGTATGTTCCGGAGTTTCCCAACGTGGAAGCATCACAATAAATTGAGTTGCAACTCTCATAGAATTTATCATCTTGTGTTTTGCACTTCCCGGGTGAACATTTCTTCCTTTTATTGTTACTTTAGCTGAAGCCGCATTGAAGTTTTCAAACTCCAATTCTCCGATAGCGCCTCCATCCATAGTATAGGCAAAATCAGCTCCAAACAGATCCACATCAAATTTATGAGCACCGAGCCCTATCTCTTCATCAGGGTTAAAGGCTATACGGATTTTTCCATGTTTTATTTCAGGATGGTTTTTCAGAAATTCTATCGCAGTTATGATTTCCGCAATCCCGGCTTTATCATCAGCACCAAGCAGTGTCGTCCCATCAGTGACAATCAGATCTTCTCCCACATAGTTAAGAAGCTCGGGAAATTCGTCGGGACTTAGCTTGATTTTTTCATCTTCATTCAATACTATATCGCCGCCCTTATAATTTCTAACTATTCTTGGCTTGACATTCTTACCACTCATATCCGGAGACGTGTCAAGGTGAGCAATAAACCCAACAGTGGGGACAGCCTTGTCACTATTGGCAGGAAGAGTTGCCATAAGATAACCATTGTCATCCAGGGTAATTTCTTCTAATCCCATATTTTCAAGCTCCTCTTTCAGATAGCGGGCAAACACCATTTGTCCCGGAGTGGAAGGAGTCATATTGGTGAGCTCATCACTCTGAGTGTCGAATGATACATATTTCAAAAATCTGTCAGTAAGATTCATAAATTTAGATTTAAAATTCAAAGAAACTATATAAAGGATGTTTTCATGTAATTATTTAAGCGGTTCTACGATCGGAGCCGGATTATAATATTCCTGCACGATGCTCATAAACAATTCCTTCATCTCATCAAGTTTTTCAGGCATGGAAGCTGCAAGATTATTAATCTGACCGGGGTCATCAACAACATTAAAAAGTCTGAATTCGGTATCGTTCCCAAGCTCATTACCTGTCTGATTTGTTTTCGGACCTTTATAAGGAGGTATCATTATATAATCCCCTTGTCTTAGTCCTAATTTACCCTGGGCTTCAAAAATCAAATCACTTCTTCCCTCAGAATTTTCACCAAGGAATGTCGACAGATGGTTCTGGCTGTCAAGACCTTCAGGGAGCTCTGCGCCCGTCAGCTCAGCTATAGATGCAGCCAAATCTAATTGGCAGACAAGTGCATCACTTACAGCCGGCTGTATCTTTCCTTTCCAATAGATGAACAAAGGAACTCTTGTGCCTCCGTCATAAAGGCTGTATTTCCCGCCACGGAGTGGCCCTGTGGGTCGATGGTCACCTAAAAGCTCGCGGGCATTATCTTTATATCCGTCATCCAATACCGGACCATTGTCACTTGAAAATATAATCATGGTGTTGTCAAGCAAATCGAGTGAATCCAAATAATCCACCACTTCTCCCACACACCAGTCTGCTTCCACAATTACATCTCCGCGTGGTCCAAGGGTCGTTGATCCGACAAATCGGGGATGAGGAGCCCTTGGCACATGAGGCTGATGAAGTCCATAATACAAGAAAAACGGTTTATCTTGATTCTCATCTACGAATCCTTTTACCTTTTCCACAAAATAATCGGCCATTTCTTCATCTATCCATTTGGCCTTGTCTCCTCCTTTCATAAAACCTATGCGTGGTATGCCGTTGACAATAGAATTATTATGTCCATGACTCCATTCCATTTTCAACATTTCAGGATGATCAAGAGCTGTCGGTTCACCTTCGAAATTTTTATCATAATCCACAAAAATAGGATCATTGGCATCCTGACCTACCACTACACCATTTTCCACGAAAACAGTTGGCACTCGATCGTTAGTTGCAGCAATAATACAGGAATAATCAAATCCAACTTCCTTTGCTCCCGGTCTGATGGTATCATTCCAATCAGGGTGTCCCTCTCCCATACCGAGATGCCATTTTCCGATAGCTCCGGTAGTATACCCGTTCTTTTGCATCATTTGAGGAAGAGTATATTTATTTACATCTATAAGTAGAGGTGCATCACC
>JAFLTN010000133.1 GCA_022510445.1 Muribaculaceae bacterium
CTCCACCGCCAAGGAACAAAACGCTATATCCTTCCGGAATCTCGAGAAGCTCTTTGAAGAGTGCGTCAGCCTCGTCCATAACGGCTTGAAATTGTTTGCTTCTATGAGAAATTTCAAGGATTGAAAGTCCCATATCAGAAAAGTCTTTCACTGCTTTTGCAGTCTCTTCGATTGTGAATTGGCTCATGATACTTGGGCCAGCATAAAAATTGTGTTTTTTCATGATGATTTTGAGTTATATTTGTTCTCTATGGCAAAGTTAAGAAAATTTTCGGAATGGCCTTTATTTTTTAGAGTTTTTAGACTCTTTCGTTTTCTTATCTTCTTTAGTTTTATGAATCTTCAGGTCCTGCTTTTGGTCTTTTGAAACAGAATCCATATTTAAAATCGGGGAAGCAATATTGATAACAGCCGGAGTTTCAGGGTGACTCACAGGGGTTTCAATCACGTTTGTATAAGACAATTGGAAGAAAGTCAGGACTCCCGCTCCAAGAAAGATTTGCCCGATAAGGCCCCAGGCGAATTTATAACAGTGCTGTGAGAAAGCAAACCATAATCGAAATCCCGAAATTATAATTATAAGAATTAAAAGACTCCAGGCCAGCCAAAGCGGGAAGAGATGACAGGCTGTGCAAAAATCAATCAAAAGTGGTATTGAAAGTATGGCAGAGATTGAATATGTGAGCTTGGAAAATCTGAATTCCGGTTTTTTCATATTGTTTTCCTTTCTAAACTTAAGTTTCGCGTTGTTTTTTACACATATTCAGGTATGTAGGGTGCCAACCACCTGAATCCGTATTGCCAGATCTGACGCGAACTGTAAATTTACTGCTAAGATAAATAATTTATTCCGATATTAAGCGTGTTACAATCTATGAAACTGCTATTTCTTTTAAGTTTCCCTGTTTATGACAATCATTCTTGCAGGGAGATCCGATATTTTTATTCATTATTATAAAGTTTTTAATTTATTACAGGCGTAAATGAAGATAATTGCGTTCTTAAAGATAGATGGCTTTATAAAATTGTATAATGAAGACTTTAACTTATATATTTCATGATTGTTTTGTCTATGAAGACAGGGATTATTTGGTAGTTTTTGATTATTGGAAGGATCCTACGGTCCGGGCAAATGAACTGCCCCTTTTTATTACACGGGCTGATAAATCAAAACATCTTGTGGTTTTGGTGAGTCATCATCATAAAGATCATTATACAAAGAAAATTTTTGAATGGGAAAAGCTCTTTAGAAATGTCACTTTCATATTGAGTCGGGACACTTTTAAATTCTGCCGCCACATTCTGAATCCCGATTCCTGTTATGCCGGATATAAACCCAAACCGGAGAATGTCAGAATATTAAAGGAGGGAGACAAGTTATTAATAAATGGATTAGGTATCGAAGTCTTCGGTTCGACTGATATAGGTAATTCTTATATCCTGACTATAAAAGGGGAGACCTTATTCCATGCAGGGGATCTCAATGCATGGATATGGAAAGATGAGTCAACTCCGGAGGAGGTTTCAGCCGAGACAGAAAAATTTTTGAAAATTGTCAGGCAAATAAAATGTTTATATCCGAAGCTTGATATAGTTATGTTTCCTGTTGACGCAAGAATAGGAAGTGAATTTTATAGAGGAGCCGAATTATTTGTCAGGGAAATAGAAGTGAATAAATTTTTTCCGATGCATTTTGAACTTTACGAAACATCCACGGAAGAGAGATACCTTAAATTTGGTGCGGTGGATCTATCAAAATATGCCAACCCGAATAGAGGAGAATATATCTGTCTCATGTATCCTTATGCGGCATATCTTTGGGAATGACCGGGAGCCTGCAATTATTACAGATTCCTGTTATCACAAATGTCGATGAGTGAGCGGTAAAACCCTCCGGAATATCAACTTCCGGAATTCTGACAGAATTCAGACAATAGGTCTTTTCACATTTTTCACATCTGAAATGCACATGCATATCTTCTTCATAGTTATGAAGAGTGCGGCATAATTCATATTTCATGGCCGATGAACCGTCGCTGAAAGAATGAACCAGATGATTTTCTTTAAAGATGGATAATGTGCGTGATATAGTAGATTTATCAACCGAATCAAGTATTGTTTCAATTTCTGAGAGAGACAATGGGGAGTCGCAGGTATCCAGACACCGATAAACAAGAATTCTGATGGGGGTTGGGGCTATCCCGGCCGATTCAAGGAGTTGAGCTATCTCTTTCATGAAAAAAGTAAGAAATAAAGGCGAAAAGTTTAAATATTCTGGTAAAAACCGGTTTTGAATAAATTTGATTATCGCTTAATCCTCAATATTCTTGCGAACAGTAGGGGCGACAGATCGGTCGCACTTGATAGCTGGAAAGAGGATAAAAGAGGATTTATGTCTGAATCAGCTCTGAAAAGTTGAGTTTCCAGGCCGTAGGCGGCTTCATGAAGAAATGACAATTCAAGTCGGTTTACCATAAATGAGTCATGCTCCTTAAGACTGAACTGATTTAGGAGCAGGTCTATATATTTCACTGTGTTGACGTGTCTATATGAATCCAAATCGCAGAAAGTAAACCTATAATCAAAGGGGGGATGAGTGGTTGACAAGAATTTTTTTGAAATTTTTTTACCGATTTCATCAGGAAAAATAGGAAAATGTTTTTCCTGTCGGGCAATGGGGGCAGGATCTCCTATTATCATTTCTCCAGGAAGATTAAGATGTGAAAGCCCAAGATTGCTTCGTTCTATGCTGTTCATGACAAGCCATATCGACCGGGAATAACCATATACTTCTCTTTCCGGTGATTCAATTTTAAAACAACGGATTGAGAAGTGCCGGTTGAAATCTTCAATCCAGGTTGAGAGTATATAAGAGTCATTTACTTTTGGATAGCGTTGCATTTCGATGGTTAAGCGGGAAAGCACCCAGCCGGCATGCAATTCTACCATAGATGGGTTCCCGATTCCGAGAGAATTGGCATGTTCTGTTGCTATGTCAATGATTTTGTTGGTTAGAACAGGGAGGGATAATTCACCCTCCGCATTAGCATCGCCGGCCGATAAAAAATAACTTCTATAAATCTTTGATTCCATACTCAAGTTAAAGTGCCATAATAGGGTCTTTGAAGACATATAAGGGAGTAAAATTAGTGAAAAAATTATTAAATTTGCATTCGACGAACTCAAAAGTCTGAAGTTCAGATGAGGTGCCTATCCAGGATAAGGAACAGTTTTATTATTCTTTCAGTTTTGATCTTAACTGCATGCAGTTCCACCAGGCATGTGGCTGAGGATAATTATCTTCTTGATAAGGTCAATATTGAAATCAATGATTCAACAAAATCTGTGAATGCCACAGAGATGAGCACCTATATCAGGCAGCTCCCCAACCATAAGATGCTTTGGAGTATCAAAATGCGGCTTGGGGTTTATAATATGAGCGGTAATGATACAACCAAATGGTGGAACCGCTGGATAAGAAAACTCGGGGAACCCCCGGTAATATATGATTCCACATTGATGGCTGCCAGCGTGGATCAGCTTGAGAAAGCCATGATAAACAAGGGGTTTCTTTATGCAGATGTTTCTGCCGATACAATAAGAGACGATAAGAAAAAGAAAATAAAAGTTTCTTATAAGATAGATGCCGGAAAACAATATTCCTTAAACAATATAGATTATATATTCCCCGATTCTGTTTTCAGGGATTTAATATTGGCAGATTCCGATCATTTTGTTCTTCGTCCGGGAATTCCCTTTGACCGAAGCGTTCTTGAAACTCAACGGGATTTGATAGCGACAAGATTAAAAAATAACGGATATTATGCCTTTAGCAAGGATTTTATAACCTTTAATGCAGACACAACGTCCGGTAGTGAGCTTGTCGATCTCACGATGACACTTAATCCTCCATATGAAAATGGCCCCTCCAATATAAAGACCCATGAACCTTATTACATCGGTGAAATTAAAATTATCACTGACTATAACCCTTCTGAAGGTCTAAGCCTTGAAGAATTGACAGGAATCGAGAAATCTGCTGTCTATAAGGATCTTATAATCTATTCGAACGGAAACTCTTATTTACGGCCGGGTGTTTTGTATGAAAATTGTTATTTAAAAACCGGCACACCCTATAATCAGGCAAATGTCGATAAGACTTACAGCTCCTTGTCACGTCTTGGAATATTGAAATTTGTAAATATCCGTTTTCTGCAAAGCCGGAATGAAGATGGAAAAAATATGCTTGATGCCTACATTTTACTGACTCCTGCAAAAAGCCAGACAGTTTCATTTGAGGTTGAAGGGACTAATTCCGAAGGAGATTTAGGAGTTGCAGCTGCCATCACTTATACCCACAGAAATATTGGAAAAGGTTCCGAAACATTAACCGCCAAGCTTCGAGGGGCCTATGAATCTTTGAGCGGCAATCTTGAGGGGCTTATCCACGACAGATATATGGAATATTCTCTTGATTTAGGAGTCAGTTTCCCTAAATTTAAGGCACCTTTCCTAAACGACGACTTCAAAAGAAAAATTAACGCCAGTTCCGAATTCAATCTCAGCATGTCGTATCAGGAGCGGCCTGAATATACCAGAATAATAAGCACAGCAGGGTGGGCTTACAAATGGATGCATAACAGAAACAGAAACGTGTATGTGCTGACTCCCATAGACATAAACTATGTATATCTTCCTGAAAGCACTATCGATTTCATAGATAATATAGCTCCTGACAATCCTTTGTTGAAATATAGCTATGAAGATCATTTCATAATGAGAATGGGCTTCTCTTTTTACCATACAAATAAGCGAGAAATAAGACCCTGGGATCTGGAGATGCAGAAAAATATTTATACGGTCAGAGCAAATATTGAGACAGCCGGAAATCTTCTCTATCTGTTAAATATGATTTTCAGGCCAAGAAAACATGTAAGCCAGGATCCTTTTAAATTATTTGGAATATATTATTCACAATATTTCAAAATTAACAGCGATTTTACCTTCCTTCATATATTCGACAACAGAAATTCTCTGGCATTTCATGCAGGTTTAGGACTTGGATATCCCTATGGGAATTCCACAATTCTGCCCTTTGAAAAAAGATTCTACGGAGGAGGAGCCAATGGAGTGAGAGGATGGGATGTAAGGACTCTGGGTCCCGGAAGCTATCCTAACACAAATTCTGTAAGCGATTTTATTAATCAATGTGGTGATATAAGATTAATAATGAATTTGGAAATGCGCACAAAGCTTTTCTGGGTGCTGGAACTTGCTGCATTCATTGATGCAGGAAATATCTGGACCATCCATAACTATCCTAATCAGCCCGGAGGAATGTTTTATTTCGATAAATTCTATAAGCAGCTGGCAGGTTCTTACGGGCTTGGTCTTAGATTTGATTTCACTTATTTCCTTCTCAGGTTTGATATGGGCATGAAGGCTCATAATCCTGCAATGGGAGCTGTGGCGTGGCCTCTTGTCCATCCCAGATGGCACAGGGAT
>JAFLTN010000134.1 GCA_022510445.1 Muribaculaceae bacterium
CCCCTGTCTTTCCGACAGCGGTTGCAAAATTACTGTCATTTCCGACCCTATCCAAATTTCTTCGACTTTTAGTCGCCACAAAATAAGGACCGTAGTCACAAAACTTTATTCATCAATCAATTAAAAATATGTTAATTTGTGTGCAATTCTGTTAACGAAGCAAAGAGATCCCGATTTTATTATCTCAATCCTGACATTACACACTGACCTGCCCCCGGATCGGAGGCCACGGATCATAATTCTCCAGCTTGAAATCCTGATAATTAAAGGCGAATATGTCTTTCACATCAGGATTAATTATCATTTTCGGCAAAGCTCTCGGTTCTCTTGTCAGTTGCTCTTCCACCTGTTCAAGATGGTTAAGATATATGTGGGCGTCGCCCAACGTATGAATGAAATCACCGGGTTTAAGACCGCACACCTGAGCCATCATCATATCTAAAAGAGCATAACTCGCTATATTGAAAGGGACTCCAAGGAAACAGTCGGCACTGCGTTGATAAAGCTGGAGAGAAAGTTTCCCGTCAGCCACATAAAACTGGAAGAAACAATGGCATGGAGGCAAATTCATATTATCAATATCAGCTACGTTCCATGCGCTCACTATTATTCTCCGTGAATCCGGATTTGTCTTTATTGTTTTTACTGCCTCGGCAATCTGATCGATAAAACCCCCTTCATAATCCGGCCAACTTCTCCACTGATAGCCGTAGATATGGCCCAAAGACCCGTCAGGATCCGCCCATTCATTCCAGATTCTCACTCCGTTTTCCTGCAGGTATCTCACATTTGTGTCTCCGGCAAGAAACCATAACAATTCATGGATGATACTTTTTAAATGTACCTTCTTAGTTGTTACCAAAGGGAAACCTTCCGAAAGGTCAAACCGCATCTGATAACCGAAAGTGGAGATGGTTCCGGTGCCGGTCCTGTCACTTTTTACTATTCCTTCTTTAAGGATATGGCGAAGTAAGTTCTGATATTGTTTCATGATGGCTGTGTGGTTCTTGTCATTAACGGAGTGGCCCGACGGTTCCTGTTGATTTGAAAACGTATCGCATCGTTAGGGCATACATGTCCGCAGTCGAAACAACGGACACATCGGGAATTATCAACATATCTGTCTATCACTTTTATGCATTGAGAACGGCAGATATCTTCACACCGCATACAATTTATACAACGGTCGGGATCAATTTCAATATGATAAAGAGTATAATTGCTCAAGCAACCCAATGCAGTTCCTATAGGACAGATATCGGTGCAAAAACCTCTTCCTGTCACGAGACCTACTATTATCAATAGGATTGCAGACACAGCGCCGGCAATAATACCTGTGGTCATTCCGACTCCAAGACGTATCCATTCAAGTTTTTCGGCAGAAGGATGTAAATCGCCCGATATATTCCGTATAATGCTCCATGGCTCTATCCAGAAAGGCACTGCGCCTACGCCCACTATTATACAGAATATATAAACACCCATGATATAAAATCGCATTTTCGATCCCGGGCGATACTTAAACGGCTTGTTGAAGGGTTTAACAAGTTTCCTGCCATGTCGGAAAATATCCTGGAATGTTCCTACCGGACAAATGGATGAGCAATAGACCCGGCCTAACACAAGGGTGACACAAAACCAGACCACCGTCACTCCGAGGCAATTGGCAATCATGGAAGGGATGATCTGAAGATCCTCCACGAAACCTAAAGCTTTCTGCACGCTGATCCCGATGGCGAAATAAGCCACTACGCCGACAAAAAATATTACGGCGAGGATTATCCTGATTATCCGGAGTTCCTTCATCTTAATGACTTATTTAAAAAATATGGAGCCCTGACAGGCCCCATAATCAGTATTTTTCAACGCCTTGAAGCCTTCTTCTGCTGTTCTCTCAGCATTGCCTGCTGCTGCTTCTGCATTTCTTCAAGACGAGCCATAAATCCGCTTTTCTTCCTTGGTTTCTTGGCATTCTCAGCCATCTTCTTTTTCACATCCTCTTCTTTAACTATATATCTGAAGGAATATGTCTGCGCTATTGTTATCAGAAGAGAAAGGAAATAATAATAGGAAAGTCCGGAGGCGTAATTATTGAAGAATATCATAAAGAAGACCGGCATCAGATACATCATCCATTTCATTCCCGGCATCTGATTTCCTCCGGAACTCTGCATATTTATGCGAGTATAGACAATATTGGTGATTGTCATTAAAAGACAGAATAAAGATATGTGATTACCGAAATATTCCGTTATCAAAGGAATATTACCGCTCCATGAGATAATGGCATCGGGAGCCGCAAGGTCATGAGCCCAGAGGAAGCTTTGTCCCCTTAATTCTATTGCCGAGGGGAAGAATGTGAAAAGCGCAAAAAGGATAGGCATCTGAAGAAGCATCGGCAGACATCCCGACATGGGTGAAGCACCGGCTTTGCTATACAGAGCCATCATCTTCTGCTGGCGAACCATGGCGTTCTGCTGCCCCGGATATTTTTCATTAATCTCCTTTACCTGGGGTTGAAGAATCCTCATTACGGCCTGACTCCGATAGCTCTTATAGGTCAACGGGAAGAGAACCATCTTTATAAATATCGTCATTATGAGAATTACGATTCCATAATTAGATATGAATGATCCGAGGAAATTAAAAATCGGGATAACAATTCCCGTGTTTATCCAGCGGAATACAGACCAGCCGAGAGGTATCATCCTTGTGAGATTAAGATTCTCGTCAGCCACCGTCTGATGGTCTAAGGAGGAAAGCAAGGGGTAAAGGTTAGGTCCGATAAACCAGGAGAAACGAGCCGGCGTCTCTGCGCTCCAGTCGTAATCATTCACGTTAGCCTGAGCGGCAAAATCCTTAAGAAAATAAGGACGGTCTTTCAGAACCTTACTCTGGAAATCTGCAGTGTTAAAAGGTCTGTCGGAAACCAGCACTGAAGAGAAGAACTGGTTCTTGAAGCCGATCCAGCGGATTTTTGATTTTCTTTCTTCGGAATCGTTCTTATTCTCTGAAAGGTGTTCCACCGAGCCTCCGGCATATTTATAATAAAGGGCTGAATTCCTCTCCTCAAACATTTTCCCTTTTTCCTGACGCATCAGTTCCTGAGTCCAGTCTATTCCGAGATTACGGTTATTGCTTTCTATATGGCGGAACATATTCTGCTGCACTACCCTCATTCCGATCACATAACTGTCGCCCTTAGGCAAAGTGTATTCTATCCCCCAGAAGGCGTCGTCAGAAATCGGCAGACTCATCAATACTGTTGTGTCATTTATCACTTTGGGTATGAAATACAGATCACCCGTTGCAATCTCCTGGGCCAAAGGGATCTGGAATTGGAAAGTGTTTGTTCCGTTTTCAAATATAACTACCTTTTCCTTTCTCTTCTGTGATTCATCGGGCGTGTATTCAGTGTCATATTTCTTTAATTCGGCACGCGTTACTGTTCCTGATTTGGCCGACAACTGAAGTGAAATAACATCATTCTCAAGATTTATCACCGAGTCTTTACCGACAAGAAACCGGGCGAATTTACCGTAACGGCCCACTGAGGCCGAAGCCTCACGCACGAGCTCTATGGCCTGTCGTTGTTGCAGGGCAGTCATTCGGGACAGATCGGCGGCAGCGACATCCTGCCAGTCGAGTGTGTCTTTACCGACTATAACCGAACCACTGACATTGTCGCCTGTGGCTGTAAGGTTCACAATTCCGTTAGAATACCTGTAAGAGGCCAATGAATCGGCAGATGAAAGCTTTTCGCCGTTTTCAACAATATTCCTTACAAGCCAGGTGCGTTCTGCCGGAGAAAGAGAATCTATGGCATTTACCGGCTGAGGCTGAACCGTTTCCGGCTCTTCCTGAGCCACTTCCACCCTCTCTTTTGGAGCAAACCACATAAAGCCGAAGAATACGGCCGCCATTAATAAAAGCCCGATTAAGGTATTCTTATCCATTGTCTGAATTCTTGTGATGTTGGTTTAAGGCAATAAGATGCCTATTGGTCTTGAACTTATCGCACTCGTTCAAACTGCAAAGTTAATCAACAATAAGGAAAGGGCAAAATGTTTAGGCACCCCAAAAAGAGACGTTGTTTGATATTTACCGATCAGCAGGACATTGAATAGACCTGACTTCTAAGCCCCTCCGCCAACACTTTAGGACTTTGGCCGCTCCGTTTCAACTCTTCCCAGCTGACAGGCTTTCCGAAAATGATCTTATAACTGTTGCCTCGTGCCTTGCATACTTCCGATGGAAGCAAAATCTGTTCAAGGTTGAATTTTAATCCCAATCTTTTGCGTAGTCTTGCCGTCTTATAGAACCTTTGGGTGTTCTTACCTTCAAAGTAAACCGGAACTATATCCCTTTTAAATTCTATTGCCTTCGAGACAAATGATTTTTGCCATTCAAGGTCTTTAATCTCACCTTTTTCATTCATCCTGGAACAAAGACCTGCAGGGAACTGAAAGATCTGACTGCCGGAAGCCATCGCCGAGTTTATCGCCACCGTCGCTTCTCTTCCCTGTTTCCCGAATTTATTTATCGGCAGAAACATCTCTTTAAGTGGTTCCACATTCATCAACATGTCGTTCACAAGAAACCGAATTCCATTATCACCGAATTTCTCACCGAGAATGGCGATTAATGTTATCCCGTCGAGACCTCCGAGAGGATGGTTGGAAGCAAACATCAGTCTCTTTCCCTCAGGAATATTATCCATCCCGACCACTTCCACATTAATGTTCAGATGTTCAAGAACCTTTCTTGAAAATTCCGAGCCTCTGGACGGATAGGTTACCCTTAAAATTTCGTTGAGTTCCTTCTGCCGTATGAGGCGGGTCAATGCCGTTATCAAAAAGTCCGGAACAAGTCCGGAAATTTTTTTAGGTAATCTTTTTCTTAAAATTTTATGGAGATCTATTACGAGGGGTCCTTCTGTCATGTTAATTTTCTCTTTTGCAGGCTTACAGTTAAAAAAGAATCAGCCGTTCACTTTATCTTCTTCATCCCAGAATTCTTCGTCCCAGTTAATTTCGTCTAACGGAACTTCATCTTCATCTTCCTGATAAAATATAAATTCTTCTTCCTCCGGTTCTCTTGTCCTGACATCAAGATCCCGATGAGTCATAGTGGATTTAACTTTATTTTCTTCTGAGTTTATTTCTCTCCATAGAAGATCCTTAAGTTCTGTGAGACCCTGACCTGTCACGGCAGAAATAAACACGGTCTGTATCCCCTGAGGCAACTCCTTAGTTAT
>JAFLTN010000135.1 GCA_022510445.1 Muribaculaceae bacterium
TCAAATCTGTAAACCTTTTTCAGGGATAGTCAGAGGAAAGTTTGGGAGATTTGAATTTAAATTGTATCTTTGCGTCATATATAACCGAAAGTATATTTATTGTTATGGTAAATTTACCATATTAACATTAAATAGATTTATATTTATGGAGGAATGGCTGTCTGGAGCGGACATATTGAAAAATTTAGGCCTGAGGTTTAAGGATTACAGGTTAAGGTTGAATCTGACTCAAAAGGAAGTGTCGGAAAAGACTGCTATCAGTGTACCTACTATTTACAAATTTGAAAATGGAAGATTGAATGATATGTCTACATCCAATCTAATGAAATTAATTAGAATTGTTGGTTTGCAGTCAAATTGGGATAAGTTATTGCCTCAACTACCTGAATCTCCTTACCTTTATAAGGAAGAGAAGAAGAAACAAAGGGTGAGACATTTAAAGAGTTAAGAGATAAAAATTAAATAAGAAAAGAAAGAGGCGGAAAAATAGAATGAATCAATTGAAGGTTATGCTGTGGGGAGAAGAGATTGGAAGATTGGTGTGGGAAACTAAGTCTCATACCTCACATTTTACGTTTAACCCGGAATTAAGGGAAAGACCGGATATTGCTCCTTTGACAGCACCCGTTGGCACGTTTCGTGAAGGTTTGCCAATATATTCCGACGATAGAAGAATTTATCAGAAGTTGCCACCATTCATAGCAGATTCGTTACCGGATTCATGGGGTAATAAACTTTTTGAACAATGGGCCAAAGAGAACAGGATTCAAAAAAAAGATATCACACCCTTATATAAATTAATGTTTATCGGGAAGCGAGGAATGGGAGCCTTTGAATTTAAACCGGCGGATGAAAAATTGAATTATAAAGGTAATGTGAACGTAAAAGATCTGTATGACCTGTCGCTAAAGATTCTTGAAGATAGGACAGAGATTTTAATTCCAAATACGGATAACATTACAATGGAAGCATTAATAGCAGTTGGAACCTCTGCCGGTGGTCGCCAGATGAAAGCCGTTATTGCCATAAATAAAGATACGGGGCAAATAATTTCCGGACAGATAGATGTGCCTGAAGGATTCCAACATTATATCATAAAATTTGAAGACAAATTCCTTCCAACCACGGAAATTGAAATGGCATATTATGATATGGCAGTTAACGCAGGCATTGAAATGGAGGAATGTTTCTCGCTTAATGTGGAAGGTATATCACATTTCATGACAAGGCGGTTCGATAGAAAAGGAAATGAAAAGATATTAATGCAAACTTTAGCGGCGATTAATCCTGAGGCAGATTCTTATGAAGACTTGATTGTGACGGCACGTAGATTAAATCTTTCGGAAAAAGAGATAATAGAAATTTTCAGACGTATAGTATTCAATGTGATAACAAACAATACCGATGATCATAATAAAAATTTCTCTTTTCTTTTGGAGAAGGATGGTAAATGGAAATTATCACCTGCATACGACATGACATTTATTTTTAATACCTCCGTCAATTCCGGAGAAGCTGTCAGGTGTATGTCATTATATGGTAAAATAGAAGAGATCAAAAAAGAGGATCTGATAGAATTTGCACGTGAAAATAACATAAGAAATCCTGAAGGGATTATTAATAATGTAGTGGAAGCGGTTGAGAATTTTCCTGAATATTCAAAGAAACATCGAATCCCTGAACGATTCTCGAATGTTATTCTAACCACCATTAATAAGAATCTGAGAGATCTTGGATTTAAAGATGTTCAGCCTGTAAACATAGAGTTTATATCTGATAGAGGAATGTATGTTCAGTTTTTGAAGATTAAACAAAATTCAAAGGGTTTGTATGAACTTCATGCTATGGTTGATGGTAAAAAACAAAGAAGATTTATTAATCCTAAAGATAAAAATTTTAGAGAAATCCAAGAACTTGATGGTGGTTTGTTGAATGAAAACAGAACGAGAGCGTTACTTTCAGAAATTTTTGAGAGGAAATAATGAAAAAGCAGAGTTCATTTCTTGGAAAAAATAATCTTAATGACTATTGCAATAAAATTTGGAGAAAGATTCAAGTTATGGTAATTTTGTGCGGCGAGGGGGCTGGGCAAGCCCCCTCGCCGCACACGCTTCCTCTGGGGAGGAGAGTTAGTTTAAGACAATAATAATCCCTGACACAGTTTATCGGACACTACTGGTAGGGGTGAAACTTGAATTTTGGTTTTGCGTACCTTAATTTCCTGCTTGGACCGGGAGTTTTTCACTTCTCTCATAGCGATGTCTTTATCTGATTACATCGCAAAGTTATAGGCATGGTGTATCAATCTCCTATACAGTTTATAAAAATTAGAGAGAACCTGAAAATTTCTTTACGGGATTTCCTCTTTCTAGAGAGGTATGCTGACTCCATTTGTCGTTTTTCTCTTTTTCTTGGATTTCCGAATTTTGATCCTTGAGCTTGAGAATCAATCTTTGTTTTGCCCTTTCCTTGTTTTGCTGTTGAGATCTTTCTTCCGAACATCTTACTGTTATGCCTGTCGGAATATGCTTTGCTCTCACAGAACTTTCCACTTTGTTGACATTCTGCCCACCTTTGCCTCCCGAACGGCAGGTGGAATATTCGATATCAGAATCTTTAATTTCCGGCAGTTCCTTTTCATCAAAGAAATGGACACCAACAAACCAGTTGCTTCTTTTATGGCCGGGACGATAGGGATTCTTTGTGGAATGCCAAAGCACAGTTCCTTCCCATTGTCGTATAATTGAAGAAATATCTTCAGCAGTTTCCAAAACCATAGACATATAACAGCCTTCAACCTGATTGTGGGGCTCATAATCCACCAATTGAAGACTCGGAATTGCTTTCACTAATTCTTTAGATACCAAAGTCACAGCTCTTGCACATTCCACGGGGCCACGACCCGCTGTTATCTGCACATATTTCTTCATTGTCCCCGGTCTTTAATATTTAGTTTAGGTTTGACCATTGATATTACTTCAACTGTAGGTTCAATGAGTCTTAATATTTCTTCTGTGGGTTTATAGGCCTGTGGTGACTCATCTAAGGTGCCTTCACAAACAGAGGTTGAGAAAATTCCTTCCATGGTGTTCTTGAAATCTTCTATTGCTACTTGTTTCTTCGCTTGTGCCCTCGACATTATTCTTCCTGCTCCATGAGGTGCGGTGTTAAGCCATTCCGGATTACCTTTGCCGGTACAGATAGCTATTCCATCCCTCATATTGAAAGGTATAGCCACTTTTTCTCCTTCAGACGCATCGATGGCTCCTTTTCGGAGAATGGGTTTTTCATCTGCTACTGAGATATAATTATGGGATGTAAAGATTGACTCTTCACATTTTGCCTTATTCAGTTTCTTGATAATATTGAAAATCCTGTCCCTTATGATAGTGTGATTATAGAGGGCGTATGCTTGAGCGATTATCATATCGGTAAGATATCCTTGAAGAGTTTCATCCCAAAGATAACCAATCATTTCAGCTCTTTTAGGATTGTTGGCAATATTTCTCCAGTGGTTAGCAACTTTTACTCCTAAATTTCTTGAACCACAATGGATAGTGAGCCACGCGTTTCCGGTTTCTGTTTCTTCACCGTATTCTATGAAATGATTTCCTCCACCAAGTGTTCCAACACTCTTGTAGAATATACCTTCCTGAAGTTTTATCCTTTTGCAGAAATCAGATATAAATCTTGCATCAATCCGTGGGAGTTCATTTATCAATTCTGGTGCAGCAGATCTCGCCTTATTGTAATATTTTGTCAGAAATTTGAAGAAATCTTTTTCATTAAGAGAATTCTTCTCACAAATATTCTTCCCTGTGGGTATAGCTTCCCTGATTTTATGGTCGAGCACTTCAAAATCTTCCGGGGATATCGGAATTGAAAGACGATGCATTGAGATTGTGCAGCCGATATCTGTTCCGATATGTTCCGGGTTCAGGTAAGCACCTACACGATATGCGGTACCCACATTACAGGTATTTCCTGCATGAACATCTGGCATCTGTACAATCTTTGTTCCGGAAAAAGCCTTATTGTCACAAAGAGTCTTAACCCAATTAAGAGCTGATTCCTCGATATTCTCTGTAAATATTTCAGCTTTAGTTGTCTTTCCTTCTATTATCATAATACGAAATTACTGGATTGCTTTAAGAAATGACATAATCCACTTCGTCCATTTAGTTCATTTTAATCCGGAGAATAAAAAGCTAACAGATCCCAATCATCAGGTGTCACCTCAATAACTTCAAACTGATTTCCCAATTTGAACCTATTAATCTTTTTGTCTTCTTCAGATTGAGGTAACAATTCATAAATCGGAGATATTTCAATAATACCATCTCCAGCTTTTGCACCCCATTTCCCATTTTCATCTTGAAATACCGTCAACGGTTTCACTCCTGTGAAATTTGGTTGGAGCTCTTTCGTGGATTTTTCCTTATACTTTCCGGGCTTGTGTCTTCTAATTCTTGGCATACCTTATTTATTTTGTCAGAGCAAAATAAATATAGAAGTGTATCAAAAATTGATACAGAATAAAAGAATTTATATCTCTATGAGGTTTGGTGATTGGAGATTTGAATAGTCGTCATTCATGATTGCAGCATTGGAATAGATTGTAGAGCCTATATGCTCTATACCATGACTTTTATGGATATGACCAAAAAGATGTGCTTGTGGTGACAGCTTTTTAACCGCTGCTAACAATTCTTCAGAACCCCAGTTACGATCAAGGTCAAAATCAAGAACCCCATAAGGAGGACAATGGGTTATCAAGACATCTGTATCTCCCGGTATTTTTTCATAAAAACGATTCTGCTTTCCAAACATTGAGTCTCCCATAAATAATGGTATTCCATAAAATTTTATTCCCTCTATTTCAAGACCTGAATTATACAGATAATGCACGTTATTATCCAGACCGTCTATATTAGCGCCATAAAGACATTCATCATGATTGCCACAGATAAAAATTTTATGTTTGTGGGGCAAATCACAAAACCAATTCATGAATTCGATAGCCTCTGCCTCTGAACCGGTCATAGTAAAGTCACCGGAATGAACCAACACATCAGCCTCCGGAAGTTCAACCAATCTGCGATGAGCCCCATGGGTGTCAGAAATATGAAGTATTTTCATTTATAAACCGTAAAGTTTTCTTACATTATCATTAAGTAACTTCCCATTTTGGATAGTATTAAAAATACATTGGTAAGTTAAAATATTTGGTAATATTTTTATTTTCTTATTTTCTATC
>JAFLTN010000136.1 GCA_022510445.1 Muribaculaceae bacterium
AACAACTTCTAAAGCTTCTTGAAAATTGGTGTTACCTTTGAAAGCTATTTTACAGAATGTTTTCTGCTTGAACCCTTGATTTATACGGTCAATATGCCTTATGGCAACAAAATTTAAATATACACTTATTTGATTATTATGCAATAAATCATATCGAATGGGTTGAACATAATGAATTAATTGATGACCATAAGGCAACTGCTCATATGGAACTGGTTTATATGCTTGTTCCAAAATATGGGCTGCCCATTTATCTAAAATATTTGCTCTAATACAGATACAATTAATATTATCTTTATCTAATGTTCCTTCATAAATATAAATATCTGAAACAGAAAATTTATAATACCATAAACCGTTTTCAAGATGGTAATAATTTATAAATGATAATCCTTCTGCAACGATGTTTGCGCTACTCCCTTTTTTTGAAGAATTTATAGCAAACGTAGTACCATCTAATCTTTCTATAAATTCAGGAAAATCATTATTTGATGGCTTGAAAACGAGCTCAATCCATATTTTCTGATTCTCAATGAATAAGGTGCCCGAGATTTTCTCATCAGGAAAATCAGGTCGGCTCCACCAACCAACATAATACGATTGATATTCAAAGTTTATTTTATCAAGAGGCATATTCAATTTATTACATGGGTTTAATCATCGATTCGATAAAAATAATTTCTTCATCAGACAAATTGTACTTCGCATATAAGGCCGCATCAATTTGTTCAATGGGAGCTTCCCAATCTATATCACTTCCTGACGTGAAATTTTGTAATGGTACGAACTTATATGTATCACGGGTCATATTTTTAAGCTTCCTAATTCCTACCATAAATCGGAAAAATTTAGTTTTGCAATATGTAACTACATTTATTACTTCTTCTTCCGATGAAAAAGGAGCTATTGCTAAAAAAGTTTCAGTACAAATAGTTTTTGTATCGCCAACTACACCTTGTCCAATGATTCTTGCAGGAATTGGGTTTCCTAATTGACCTGCTGCACCATCAGCTTTGGACAAAAATACTTTCCATGAATTAAAAATATCTTTTCCTTTGGGGGGAACAAAGGTTGCTGGTAAATATCTTGTTTCTCGTCCACCATCAAAACGACCGAATAATTTTATACCGTTTACAAGTGGTAAAAGAGAAATTTGTGATTCTACATTTGAAAGTCCAAAAGGATTACGGGGTTGGACTTTTTCAGAAAAATAATGCTTTGTTTTATCAATAACTTTAGAAAGAATAGATAATGCTCCAGAGTCACGAACTACGACATCTGAATCATTATCATCAAGATACCTTTCGATAGAGGAAACTCCGTTAGATGTGTGAGATACAAAAAGACATTTACCTTCTGTTTGAGTATCAATTAGGAAATAGCAAATTCCTCCTTCGATTGAAACATTATTAAAACAATCAGAAGCATCAAGATAGTCGTGTAGTATTCTAATGTTATGATTTGCGAGCATAGATAATCGGAAATCATCTAATCCTTTTCCTCCCGTCATCCAACGAGAAGGCATAATCATTGAAACATAACATGGGTTCACACATGAAGCCATATTAACGAATTTATCGTAAATCGGCTTTGCGCTTGACCCGCCCCCTCCATCTACTTCTTGATACGGAGGATTGCCAACTATTGCTTTTATCTTCACGTCTTTTCCTACGAATTTCTGAACTCTTTCTATGAAGTGTTCAGGTTTGAATTTTATGAGATTTATTAAATAATTTGAGTGAGCGTTGCTTTCTTCATTTTTAGCAGGTCCCGGTGCCCACATGTTAGTTTTACCTTTTCGGAAACCAAGGAGGGTACGTCTTGTTATGGCTTTTGCCATCGGAGTTTTACATATAACAAATATATTTTCCGCTATGGCTGCGTCCCAAATAGCCAGATGTTCTTCAAGGGTTTCAGGAGAGAACATGGCATTTTTGAGCCGTGAACGATAAATGTTATATGCCAAATATAAGGGATATAGACCGGACTTTGAATTTATTTCCAGGAGATGACTGTCTGTTGAGAAAACATCCTCCGTTACATCTTTCTGTTCCACAAAACGAGGCTCCTCAATAGTTTCTGAAAAATCCTCGTTGAAAAATGTGTAACCACCAAGAGTGTCGCTCATGTGCATATTAACTACCCTCCAAGGTGTCAGCACGGTTTCCTTATCAGGGTTTCTAAATGTGTTGAATATAGAGGCAATACGTTCAATTCGTTCCTCTACGGTCAGATTGTCAGCGGCACGAGCCATTTGTCTGATTCTCTTGGCTGCTGCTGTGAATATGTCAGGGTCGTAATATTTTTTGAAGGCATTGAAGCGTTGTTTGCTTACACCTTTAGGCATAAATTCCTCCCAAGACTGCGCGTCCACAAGTTGAGTGAAATTATCAATGGTAAGCTCCTTATCTTCATCAGTTATATCTGCTCCATAAATCAGCAGTGGCATACGGATGGATATTCCTCGAAGAATGGAGATAGCATCCTGTTTTACTTTTTGTTTCTTTTTCAGTTCTTCAATACGGGCTTTCTCCTCCTCCGTCAATTCTTTTTTCTTTTTCTTTTCGAGTTTCTCTTTTTCAGCATACTCCTCATTGGTAAGTCCTTGGTCATTTACAGTTATATCGTTGGTCTTACCCATTGCTTTTGTCTGACCTATGATACCTTTCAGCTCATCAAACTCCTTGATATCTAAATCAGAGAGTTTCATCAGCTCATCATTGTAAAGATAGCCATCTTCAAAACCGTTCTGAACCACACGTTCCACATACACTTTTTTAAGTTGTTGAAGCATGTGTTCTGTATCAAGTTGTTTCATTTGGCTACCCTCAACAGAAATGATAGGACAGAAATTCAGAAACTCACCTAACTGTTTCCGGTCATCACTGCTCTGCTTGCCTGCTTTCTTTGATATTTTTGCAGTTTCCGCAAGCACTTTCAATGTCCTGTCGGGAGCGAAATCGAAAACATAACAGTCTTCTTTCACCTTTCCGTTGATTGTTGCCGGCGTCTGAACCCTGAAAATTGTCTGCATATATGCTGATGCGGCAGTGTTGAAGCTTCCTGAAAGCATGAAAACACCTGTCCACGGCTTCACACTTACACCGGTTGTCAAACGGCCACAGGATAATGTTATGGTCCTTGTTTGGTCAGGGTCTTTACCTATGGCTTTTTCAACCTTTTTAAGTGCTTCATCGTGACTCTCTTCTTCATCTCCATCTCCCGCTACATTTACAATCTCAAACATCCCGAAAACAGGATGGTTTTTCAACATAGTGCTTAATGCCTTTGCTGACTTTACACCGGGCACCATCCAGAGAGTATGACGGAAAATATCGCGGTATCTCCTGTTGGCAAATGGATACATGCTTTCCTCATCAGTCTTGGTAAGCAGATTGAGGAAATTTTCCACGTGTTGTTTGTGAATAAATTCTCCGTCATCGTTCGTGCGGAAAAATTCTCTGAAATTGAAAGCTATATCTTCATCTGCATATTCGTTCATCAGTCTTCCAAGGTCATAAGTATAGATATTAAGCCTTGGAAGTCCAGCATAAGGATTATGGTCGCCGGGATGGTCTATATCCCATTGAGTTTTCGCTCTCTGTTCCATTACATAATCCCATGTATAGATTTCATCTTCTGTGTAATCGTCAAGAAGATTGAAGGGAGTACCGGAGAGTTTCAATACTTTGGTTTCCTCTTTTACCAATTCTTTCAGCACGTTTTGACCCAACTCCGTCTGTGTGCCTTCGTGTGCTTCATCAACAATTATCAAATCCCAAGGAGTCGAAAATATCTCATCATTCTTGTCAAAGTTTCCACCCACTAATTCAGAACCACGAAGGTCTTGCATGGAAGCGAAATAAACATATCTGCATTCTCCTTTTTTACATCCATTTTCAAGGGACCTGAATGTATCTCCGTTTGTCTTTGAACCGTAAGAGAAATCAGGAGTGTCATAGAATATCTTTCCAAAATCTTCAAACCATCCGGCATCTACTACCGGACGATGAGTGAGGATAAGAACACGTTTGAAACCGCCATGTTCCTTCACCACTTGGAGAGCGGAAAGAGTCTTGCCAAAACGCATCTTGGCGTTCCATAGCATTTGTTTCCCTTTTTTGAAACGTTTGAGGGTCTTGTCTATGGCCTCGCATTGCTCCGGTCTGAACTGAATCGGTGATTGTCCTTGCGTTATTTGAGATGTATGAAGGGCCTTTTTCCCTGATTTGGCAGCGGCAATCGCTTGTTTCGCAGTTTCCAAATCACATACAAACCATTCGTTGGCACCGGTGACATGAGGGAATTCCTTACGTTTAACACCTGAACGAAGAAGCACTTCATGCACCTCCTTATCATTTATACTCCGTAGTTTCCCTTCTCTTGAAAACAGGGCTATCTCCGTGTGAAGAAGGTCGTATGCAATCCCGGCAGTTTTGGTGTATTGGTCTATACGTTCCTTAGCTGCCTTATTCAGGACTGAACTGTTGGGAGGGAGAGTGATATCACCATCGTCAAAAGTTGCTTCACCAATCTTGACACAATCCCTGTGAGCCGCATCAGGAATACGGAACACATATATCAATTTGGCTTTAAGGTCGGAGAAGTATTCCATAATATTTTATGAATGGTGGATAAACCAAAATCCACGTTTATTACCAGGTGTAATTCTATATTCGGCATTTGGAATAAGATTATCCCTTAAAATATTTCTTAAAGGCAATCCCGGACGATCTTTGGAATCTTTAAGGACACCTATTCTGTCAAGATATTCAGCTGCTTCAACTGCCTTGATTTCATTAAGATTATTTTTTTCAAGATATTCATCAATTTTTCTGATGATTAATTCAATGTTTGCCATTTTATTTCATTAAATCTATAAAACGTATTTTCTGTTTTGCCTTTGGGGCATTCCAATCTTTTATAAATGCATAGTTTCCGTTATGCATACGTATATCACCGGTTTTACATCCTTCACAGTGGCTGATGCGTTCGGTTTTTCCAAACAAATCGGATATTATTTCTCTGCGTTCTCCACAAGAATCAGGAATAACTCCTTTCAAGCCATCCATCTGCCAAATATTCCAAGAGATAATATAGGCGATATACAGGAGATCGGAAGAGCACACGTC
>JAFLTN010000137.1 GCA_022510445.1 Muribaculaceae bacterium
ATATACAACATTTCCCTAATTCCGACCCTATTTTCTTTTTCGTCTAACTTGCAAGAATAGACAAGAAATATTCCAGGATCATCTTGTACACCTTCCGTTTTACCTTCAATCCAAAATCATTTGAAATAGAGGTTATAAGTCTTGACGTCAGTTTTTTGATCTTGCATTTCCACCATATAAGGATTTCATCAATTTATATTAGTTACTGACAAATAAAGTTATATTAGTTACTGTCAAATAAAGCTCCTTGGCAGTAATAATTATATGCAAATATAATATTAATTTTGTTAATATAAACGCACATTTGTAACAATTGTTTCACTTTTGTCAAAACTGAAACACTAATTTTATTGAAAAACAACAGTATGGGATGCCCTAAGCCGTCCCATACTGATATGACGTAAATAAAAACAATACCTACACTATATTATCATGGATCCACGGCGTAGAGCCACCGGTCGTATTCATAACAAAAACTTTTGGAGCCGTAACAAATTTTAGTCAATTTTAAGTTACTTTTGTTTGTTTTTATTAACTTTTGTGATTATTTTTGCAACTTCAAAAATCCTACATCTTAAATCAGGGCAGCATGAAGAATCTTAAAAAAAACATCAGGAAAATCCTCAATCATAGTCTTCTTGTAGGCATGGTGAGTATTTTCTGCCCTTCAGTTATCCAGATTGAATCTTTGAAATATGAGCCCAAAAATGATGCTGATAATTTGGCATCCGATTGGGAAAAGGTAGGTTCTTATATCCAATCTTCTTATGACGCTTGTACAAAAGAATCCCGAAGAAGATAATAACCTAACTCCTTCCGGAAATGTTAATTTTTCCGGAGTAGAATATACACAGGATGATAGTAGCAACGATACTACTTCCTCAACTATTCTAAAGGCCTCTGTTACCGAAATAGTCTCAGGTCCACTTCCCCATCCCCGCCTCCTCAAAGAATATGACAATGTAATTGCGAATGGAGCCGAACGCATCATGGCGATGGCCGAAAAAGAACAGGATAATCGGATAAAAGGAGACATAGAAACCAGAGAAGTCAACAGCAGAATCGCTTTTGAGGAACTCCAAATAAAAAGGGCTGGACAAGGAATAGCCTTAGTGATAATATTGTTAATTTTTGGACTCGTTGTATTATTCACCTTCACTGGACACGAAACAGTTGCTATAGTATTGCTTGGAATTGGAATAGCTGGTATAATAAGTGCCTTCATGGGTTTAGGTTCAAGCAAAAAAAAATCTAAAGAATAATTCCTTTCCCTCAGGGCCATTATCCATTTAAATCTACTCATATCAATTCAGCATTCTCACCGATCCATAAGACTGCGTCCTGGCCATTAAAGGAGAAATCGAAGGCTTTATTACGGGGATTATATCTGCCCTCCAGTTCTGTCCCTTCCTTCAGACCTCTGATCTCAGCCAGCAACCAATAGCCTTTTTCTGTAAATACTCTGACCCTTGCTTTAGCTTTCTTAGTTTTATTCATGTTAATCCCTTTTAAAAGTATGGCTAAAAAACATTTTTCTCCACCATGCTGTGAGTTTGTATAAAGCATCTATAAGCTCAACTTCTTCAAAGTGGTGGTCTAACAATTCACGACCATCCGGAAGCGAATAACCGGCAACCCATTTGCCGGATTCCCAATAGAACATTAAAGTATATTTTCCTCCATCAAAGGGAGGCTCAAATTCTTTAGGAAGGATCTCGCCATTTAAGAAATCGGTAATGTTGAAATACCTGACTTCTTCAAATGATTCTTCAAACCCATCTTTAGGACCCGATATTAACTTTAAACCTGAAGCTTTTTTTACCTGTATTCCCAGGTCTAACAGCTGCTGGGATTCTACTATCGTAAGTCCTGTCTTCATAAAATTCATAATAATAAAAATTTAAATTATTCATTATTGCGGGTTTTCGCAACTTTATCGAATATCCAATTATGGCCTCGGAATACGCAGATAAGGCGGTTAATCAGTCTTTTCATCTTCTATCAGTTTTAATTCTACTTCTTGGGGTGAGTTCTCCCAAGTGACGGAGGGGAACAGGTCTGAAGAAATAAAACCTATAGAATCAGTAGAAAAAAAATCATATTCAAATCTTATAGGTTCAGACCTATAAAAAAATAAGGTCCCGTCTTTATCTCTTGCAATCCAAAGTTTCATTTTTTTCGTTTTTTTGAAATTGTTTTATTCGGGTAAGTAGATTGTTAATTTTGTCTCTTGTCGGAATGATATAACTATCAACAGCTGGGAACTTGCAGTGAATGTCTATCACCACGTTTTTCTCCGTCAGTAGAGCCTGCCTAACCAGTTCCACTTCCTCTGCTGTGAGAGTGAAGAGAGGTGTGTTGTCAGCGTTGCTCATTTGCTTAATTCTTTATGGATGTCCTTATGGCACTCAGTGCAAAGGAGTATGACATTCTCCGGATCCTTTGCCAGATCGGGACGCTCTACTATCGGCTTTATATGGTGAAGCTCCAGAGTTTTTTCATCCCCTTTCCGGCCACATGATTCACATTTATTCCCTCGTTGTGTCAGGAGCATTAATTTCAATTTCTGTCGCTCATTCTGCTTGATAAAAGCATCCTGTCGGCTCTTAAATCGCACAGGGGTGTTAGAGAATGTGATGTATAGGCGGAAGAAATTTACCTGCAGCCTCCATCTGCCGTTCTGCCCCTTTATCATTGTCGCTATTTTCATTGTTTTTCGGTTTTGGGTGTCCAAAATTGTCCGGCTATTTCGGATCATATATGTTTCCCTGAGCAAAGAGATCTCGTGGAGTTCCGCTTGGCTCCTGCAGCTCTTTGTTGGCCTGAGCTATTGCCATGGCTCTCTTTGTCCGGATGTAGACCATCTCCATGGTTTTTGTCTTGCCCATGTCGTCGGTCACTTTCTGTATGATCCTGCCATCCTTCCCGGTCAGTTCCGGAGGATTGTAGCTGTCGATATAGTCGCAGGTGTAGCAGAAGCTTTTCAAGCTTTTTGTAAACTTCGGCATAGTCACCTTGAATTGTCCCGAATGGCGCTTGTAAGCCTCGAAAATGTCAGCCTTCACAAGTTTCTTGTTGAGATTCTCGCCCTGGCCGTTTTCGTCTACTGAGAAGAACGATTCTGCCCAATCCCGGAATCCCTCGCTCATCTCCTGTATATGTCGACGGAAGATTATATTTTCCAGCCTGGGCTGTATCTTTACCGGCATCTTGGCCACAGACAGATAAAATCTCACACACTGCATAACGAAATTGATATCAGCCTCCCATTCCTGCTCCGTATAGGCGGGGGAGAAAAGATCCTTACCGAAATCATCATGCACACTCCTGGTCTCCGCATAGTCATTCTCATCAGTCTTTACATGGTAGTAGTCAGAGAATACCACAAACAGCATCCTGGCCACGCTGGAGGTGTCGAAATCACGAGGCACATAATTCGTCGTGAATACGAATTTCGGAGCCTCCATGTAGTTCAGATTGTAACTCTTCACATTCTTGGCGTTGATGGTGATATCGGAAGTGATGTTGTCGTAAAACTGCCGGAAAGGCAGATATTTGTCGCAGTCGTCTACCACCACGAATGTCTGATGACGGTTCACCATCTCGAAGCAGAACTGATTGTCGAAAAATTTCGGATTGCGTCCGGACAGCTTCAGCCCCTTCGTGAAGTGCCCCAAAGCACGAAACATCAGCGACTTGCCGCTTCGCCCGTTACACTGGTCGGAGTCTCCGATCACGTTATCCATCACGAATGGCGCCCATGCCCGGCTCTCCTGCTTGTATCGATGCATCAGATATCCGATTGTAAAGATCTTGTTGATGAGACACTGCTTCTGCTCCTGGATCTCCTCAGGCGTTAATGCGTCGCCGTCGATGCAAAAGCGTGAGGCATTAAGATATCTTTCCCGGTCTTCCGGCTTCATCCATGAGATATTCTCCTCGAGCTCCTTCCGCCAGTATATCCTGGAAGAGTTGATGAGATATCGGAAATACTTCGATGTCTTGTCCTTGATTTCGATATCGAAACTCTCGCTCTCAAGCTCACCGTCAGGATGTGAGATCCTAAACATGTCAGGAAGGATCCTTATGTCATGTTTGATCACGTTCTCTTCCCACACATAGCGGTCAGAATCTCCTTTCCGGCCATCGTGCTGCACCATCCCGTCGCCCTTCACCTCAACGGCAAACCGGGGGAAATGGAAGAATTGCGAGTGAGGCGTGAAGTTGGTGAAGTCAGGATCTATCTCCTTCAGTGCCTCCAGGCTCGCCTGGCCCAGAGTCGGAGTAGAGAGGATAAGATTACGCAGCCCCCTCGGCTGGCCCGTGTCGATGCTCCACTTGTAGACAAACGCACGGATATCCTTGCTTGTCACCATGCTCACCACATGGCCCGTGATCCTCACAAACTGCACCTCAGTGTTGTTGTCATCCTTCAGAGTATAGAAGCCGTTAAGCTTCAAAAACTCATGAAGACAGCTTATGTCTATAATGTATTTCTTCCCCTCTTCCTTCGTGGTCCTCTCCGTCCAGAACTTGGCTGGTGTGGCCACCTCCAGAAGGATACGGAAATCCTCCCTGGTCTTCCAGTGCTCACACCAGTCACGGAAATCCTTACAGGGGTTGCCCCTCCTGTCCCGGTATTCCTGGAGAGAATCCGGAAGCCATACAGTATTGATATCGATATATTTCAGAGCCAGGTCGGTTCCCCGTCTCCGTCCTGTCGCGTCCAGATCCGGAATGTTGTATAGCTTTTTGACATACCTCATAATTTCCCGGATCTCCTCCCTGCTCACCTGATAAGTCTCCGAGTTGAACCATAGCGGGTGATATCCCAAAGCCTTTGCGCAGATGGCATCCCTCTCTCCGGAGCAGATTATGGCCATCTCGAATTTTATCTTCTCGAATTCTTTCTCCTCATTCTTCGGATCCCGGCGAAATTCCTTCTCGGCCGTCTCGTTGTATGCCTCGAAAGCCTGCCGAAGCTCAAAAAGGCCGTTAACATAGCTCTGAGGCTTCTTCCCGGCTGGCTGATATTGAAAGCGCCATCTCTTCTCAGCGTTGAGAGGCTCGTAGATCTTATAGAACCGGTCCTTACGGCCCTCCTTGTCATAAAACCAGCATTC
>JAFLTN010000138.1:0-232 GCA_022510445.1 Muribaculaceae bacterium
AATTTCCTTTTCCCCCTGAATGTTTTAGAAGATAGTCCTTTAATTTCTTCTGATTTAATAATGCACTCCTTTAACTTCTCTAAATCATCCACATATTTATCTATAAATATCCCATTAAGTGTTTTATGGGCTATAACTTCATCATCAACCTGCGTGTCGAAAAATTCATTAAATGGAATTAAACGCAACCCTTGTTGTTCAAATAAATCAGAATGTTTAATTCTTATGTCAT
>JAFLTN010000138.1:242-5058 GCA_022510445.1 Muribaculaceae bacterium
TATTACCAACTGTTAACTTTACACCTGAACGTGCAATACATAGTTTAATGATAAATACGATGATAGTTATCATCACAAAGATTAAGGCTATCCAAAGTAGTTTTTCCCACCATACGATTGTTTTTATGATTTCCAGTTCAAAAAAGCCGAATATTTCTGCTATTGTCTGAAAGCCTGTTAAAATAGCCAACCCAATCGAAATACTATCTTTCCAACGCTGTCTACTTGTTGTCCAATGAAATTTCATATTAAAAAAATTACTTGTTTTTCATTGATACTCTTTCTTCTACCGAAGAAAGCATAAGATTATATAGAGACGGGAGGATATTTTCGTTAATTCCATAAGCTCTAAGGATAGCAAGGTCAAACTCGACTCTTTCAGGTTTCCTTAATTCTTCAAAGATAGTACCTATCTCTCGATTTTTAAGAGGTTGGAACTTGTCCAAAATCAATGCTTTGTTCTCCTCGGAAATTAAAGAAGGATTTAAAAGTTTTAATTCCTTAAGATAATTGGCATTCAAATCCAATACTCCGAGGTTTCTGGAGGTTCCCTTAAGCTCAAGTGTCAAGAACGTTACAATTGAATTCAATAAGGCTGCTATCAGCTCGACATTCACTCCTTCCTGAACCTGCATGGCAATCATGCGTTGGTCAATGATAAAAGGATTAGTGGAGTAAGTAAAGAAGAAACGCTCGTAAGGATTTATGGCCGTCACGATATGTGCAGCCTTAGGACTGATAGAATACCAATAAGGCTTATGACCTGCGCAGGCTTCAGGTATGGTTTGTGATCCATTTTTATTCTTTTGGCGAATAAAACGGTTTATCCAATTCTTCGTACCTCTATCCAACTCCTCAAAAGGCTCAGAACATACAAAAGCGGAAAATTGATATTCATTGGAAAATTCAATGGTATCAAACTCTTCCGGTTTCTTTACGTATGGGACAAGAAATTTGGGGTCGATACGAGTTGACGGTATATCTTCATTAGGAATGACAAACATTGGATTCCATCCTGTGCGTTCTCCCCTGATTACTTTGAAGATGTTAGGATGATAAGAGGTTAGAAGGTCGTTAAAGATACCGAGAGGATTTTTTGCGATAAAAAATTGATCCCAATTGAAACCCTCTTCAACACTGCTTTCGAGCGTTTCCCTATCAACAGTCACAATATCAATCTTTCCGTCTGTCGAGATTACTTTCTCGGGATATGTGTTATCCTCACGCCAATAAGGATTTAACCGGGGATTGGAGTTGTCGATATTGGAATATAATTCCTCAATTTTGGATAATTGAGTAGTAATATCTTCTTCTTCGAAGAAATCTGATAACTTGAAGTTGAGGCTTATAAATTTGGTCGGTTCCTCCAGATTACATTTCTCCACCACAAAATAAATTGTGGAAACTTGAGAGTCTTTAAACCAATGTTCGGCTGTACTTCTGACAATATATTTAATGTGGAAATTATTCAACAGGAACTCCTTGAATTGGTCTCCATATTCCTTGCCAAGCCACGCGTTAGATGTTATGGCCGATAAGACCCCTCCCTCTTTAAGAAAGCGAATCGAATTATAGACGCAATAAGCGAAATAGTCGGCACGCTCATTTATATGAAATTCTCCTTCTTTAACAAAAGTTTCCTGCGTTTTCTCAAATTGATGCTTGAAATATGCAGTAAGTTTATCGTTGGGAATATCCTCTTGCTGAATAAAGGGGAAGTTGCTTGCAATTCCGTCAAATTCAGGAATTTCTACAGTATAATGTTCTTGATGATTAGTTGGTTTAGGAAAGGAGACTTGTTTGCCAACAAAAAGATTGAAGAAATCATCCCGTATTACCCGTGGGAAATTATCAGTTTGGGTAACATCTTGTTTATAAAGATTAATAACTGATAGGATTGCCGGGAAATGGGAAATGTCATTTCCCCATATTTGATTCAGTTTTTGCGGGTGACTGGAGTTTCCGAAATAGGTAAGAATATTATAAAAGGAGTGGAGGAAAGTTCCGGTTCCTGAAGTGGGGTCTATCAAGAGGGAATTTCTATCCGCAACCGCCGGGAACGCTACGATATTGGCCAGATACTCAGGAGTGAAATATTGACCTAATTTCTGCTTTTCATCATCCGGCACAAGATTTTCGAGAATGGTGCCAACCACCTCAGTTGGCAATATCTTAAAGTCAAACTCCGTGAGGGTTTCAATCAACATATATAAAGTATTGCAAACAGTTTCGGAGTAGCGAAGTGAATCGGTAAAATAGGGCATAAATATCGCCTGATAATCAATCGCCTTAGCCTTGTCGAAATAAGCCTCTAATTCATTTTGAAGATTTTCAGCGGCTGAAATATGTATCGAAGGCAATTCAGCCGGCAAATTTTCGCTAAGGGTAAGATAAAATAAAATTTTACCGATTGCATTGTAAAATGTAAAGGTGGCTAAGACCTGCTTCGCGTCTATTATTTCAGCCTTACGGGATGAAGACCCTAATATTTTAAGGGTCGAACTTTCATATATTTTCCATTGGTTGAATTTAGTCCTGAATGTACGGTCTCTGCCTATCTCCTCTGTAATAGCTTCAGTAAATTGCGGGACTATTATTCTTTGAGCAGATTTGATAGCCTTGATGATATTTCCGGATACGTCAATCGCTTCTTTAAGCTCACCTTCACGTCTAAGCATATCGAGGTCATGAAGAATTTCAAGTGCCCGGTCTTTTAGCCCCTGCTCATGATAGGCATATTTTGCCGGGTCTGCCAAATCATCACGTTCCTGTATAGTTTGGACTTTTGGATAATGCTTTATAACCGTTAATCTATCTATCGAATAACTGTCTGTATCGATTTTCCAAATTATAGCTTCGGCACCATTCCAAGTAACGAAAGAGTCAGACTTTAGTTTCTTTGCTTTTTCCAATGCGTTTTCAAGCATTACAGGGTCATCGATAGCCGTGTCTGGAAATTTTAATTCCCATCCGTTGAATATAAGACCGGACGTCTTATTGGAAAAAAGAAGAATGTCTGGAAATTTTGTTCTTCCGGAATTCATCCTGACGCTTGTATCATTGGTGGCGTCTTCAAAGGACGTTAGTCCTCTTGAAATGGCTTCTTTGAGCCAACTAATAAGTTGACCGGCCCAATCTCTTTCGTTGCGTTTGATATCGCTCATAATTTCCTATAATATGGCTAATTCTTCTATGGGGAATAGTGTGTCTTGAATTGCCGCCAATCTATCACGACAAACCTTAATATAATCCGTATCCTTGGTTTTGTGCAGTTTGACATCCTGATTTTTTTCGATACCTATATATTTACGACCTTCCAATGCCGCAGCGACTAAGAAACTGCCACTGCCGCAAGCATTGTCAAGCACTATGTCACCTGGATTGGTGTATGTGCGAATTAAGTATCTGCCGAGTTCAACTGGTTTCTGGGTGGGATGATAAACCGGCCCCTCCGATTCGGCAGTTTTAAAATAAACGAAATCATCTATAGGATCTTCCTCGTAACATACCACATCATTGGGATACCTATTACCGTCACTCTTGACATGACGTGGCTTGAAATCTCCGTAACTTCCCGTAAACTGGTCTTTCCTTACGCCTTTGTCATAACTTTCACCCGCAGTCATCTGGGGATTGTAGGTGGGTTGTTGACGGTAAAATATACATATATCCTCATGTTTGCGGAGCGGTTGCTTCTTCGCATTCAGGAAGTTGGTGGATTTAGATTTAATCCAAACTATTTTATATTTGAACCAGGCTTCATTACTCATAATCAGATGGGCAGTAAATATGCCTTGTGATGTCAGAACAATGACGCCATCGTCTTTTATAACACGCATGTATTCCTTCCACAGCTTTTCAAGATCTATCACGGAATCCCATTTGTTTTGAGTGGTGCCATAAGGCAAATCACACAAAACCATATCAACGGATTTATCCGGAATTTGAGGAAGTAAATCAAGGCAGTCAGCCTCAAAAACTTTATTTGTGAAATTATCTATTGCTGCCATATTCTACCAATTGCTCTGAAACGAGTGTTAAAATTTCTTCAGGATTTTCCTCGTAAGCCAAGGTGTCAAGGACTTTATCAGCCAACCAGAGATTCAAAAGATTGTCATCGTGAAAAAATTTTCCCAAGGCAATGACCTGTTCTCTTTTTGCTTTCCTTTCGCCCCTTTCAATTCTGCTATACATCGGAGTGTCAATATCTAAAAGATTGGCCAATTGTCTTTGAGGAATCTTATTCAATTCTCTTTGGCTTTTCAGATATTCATTAAAATTAGATTTTGTCATATATTGCTTTGTCAATTTTTGACAAAATTAGAAATAAAAAATTAATCATGCAAACAAATTTGTCAACTTTTGACAAATTTTTTATTAACGATTAATTACCCGTACAACATAAGAACAGCTCCCGAAGGAGCTGCTTGTAATTCGGAGGGGTCGAGGATTAGTACCCCATATCGTAAATGTTCATGTTGTAAACATCGCCCCCGAAGCGGCTTTCAGCTATCTCTGCTGCCTCGGCAGCGTCAGCCGCCTCTATTTCGTAACTTTCGACTTCGTTGTCGAAGTTTTCTACATCGACCTGAAAGAGTCGGCGCGAATTGCGTTTGTTGCGACGAATGTTGCTGTTGTTTTCGAGAGTGGAGAAAAACGATGTTTGAAATGTTGCTGTCATGATATATGAAGTTTTGAGGGGTTTAACTTGTGGGCGTCAGCCCTTATTTACGTTGCAATTATTGGAGAGATAAGGAAGCGACGGAACAGCAAAAATTTCAAAAGAATTTTAAGGCTCGACGGTCAAAAATTGAGG
>JAFLTN010000139.1 GCA_022510445.1 Muribaculaceae bacterium
AAAATGATTTGTAGAAATTTAAAAATTTCAAAAAAACTCTTGACAAGAAAATATTCAAAAAAATGTGAATATTTTAGCAAGGTAAATTTTAATGAATTTTAAAAATTGACATTTTGCACAAATTAGCCAAGCTTGTAGAAAAGAAATATGCCTCCGGTCAGCATTATAGTTGAGATTGCGATATACTCGCACATTTCATATGTACTCGATGCTCTAAGCATATGGGTGTATAAATCTCCGGTTATAAATTGTAAGCGAAGAACATAAAGAGCACAAAGTATAATAAGCAGATAGCACAGCTTAAAAATTCCGAAAATATATTCATTGTTTTTTATGGTTGTTTTTTTCATTTTTAATATGTTAAATTGTTGTCTAAAATTTTTGTATTTGTTTCTGAAAATTTTAATCTAAAAAAAATGCAACAAGACAAGTAGGCATGGTATAAACTACAAAGAGCAACTCGTTGGAGTTTCCTCAATACATTACGTACTTAATATTCACACTTTTTATAAATCATTGCGTGGTTTATAATCCCGCTATAGATTTGAAGGAAGTTAGTATGTCACTAAAAGATTATATCTTTTTTCCCTTTGCAAAAATAATCAAAAATATCCATTGCGGCGAATTGCCTTAAATTGAGAAAATAAAGGCAGCCCGCGATACGTTGAGTTCATAAAGGTATATATTTTCCGAAAAGAATTGTAAGTCATTAAACCTATAACAAGTGTGGGTTAACGTCATATATCTCCTGATAGGTCTTTTCCTGATACTTTGGGGAGCTAATGCTCTAATTGACGGATCTGCGGCTATCGCAAAGAGATGGGGAGTGTCCGACCTGATTATCGGACTCACCATCGTGGCTTTGGGAACCTCCGCCCCCGAGCTTACCATCAGCATAATTTCAGCTATTAAGGATAATGCCGACCTTGCTATAGGGAATGTGGTCGGTAGTAACATTTTCAATGTATTGGTAATCATCGGCGTCACGGCCTTATTCCGACCCATTAAGATAGAAAGAAGCATAATGACGAATGAAATCCCGCTTGTGCTACTATCATCTTTTGTCTTGCTTGTGATAGGCAACAGTAAGCTTCTTGATTCAGTTTCCATACCTGAGATAACTCGTACCGACGGAATACTCCTACTGTTTTTCTTTATAATTTTTTTGCGCTACACTTTCTCCCAGGTTGGGAAAGAGCCTGGTGATAAATCAAATATTAAGGATCATTCTGCAGAGCCTTCTATTAAGGCAATGAAAATGTGGAAAGCTTCCATATGGGTAATTTCAGGACTCGGAGCACTAATATTCGGCGGTGACAGATTTGTAGCCGGAGCCTCCGGTATAGCGTCGGGACTTGGAGTCAGCGATGCCATAATTGGTCTGACCATCGTAGCGGCAGGAACCTCCTTACCGGAACTTGCCACTTCGGTCACGGCAGCTTTGAAAGGACAGACAGGGATAGCTCTTGGCAATGTAATAGGAAGCAATATATATAACATTTTCCTCGTGCTCGGGTGCAGTGCAACTATCAGATCTCTGCCTTTCGGCGATATAAATAATATTGATCTATTGACTCTTACCGGTGGCTGTATATTATTCTGGTTTTTCGGCTGGTTCATACGCGAAAGAACAATCACCCGTGTAGAAGGTGGAATTCTCACTCTATGTTACATTGGTTATCTAACCTATCTTATCCTGTCGATCTGAGAGCAAGATAAAATGGAAATAAGGAAAAAGGAGGATATGTAAAATTTTTCCGTGATGGAGATGAAAGATTTTAAGGAATTGTTTCCCGGGCTTGAAACGGAAAGACCGGTTGTGATAGCCGGTCCATGTAGTGTTGAAACTGAAGAACAGGTATTGTCAACAGCCAATGAACTGTCACGGCAAGGGATCCGGATATTCCGTGGCGGCATCTGGAAACCTCGTACATCTCCGGGATGTTTCGATGGTATAGGTGAAAAAGGACTTCCATGGCTTAAGAGTGTCAAGGAAAAAACAGGCATGTTGATATCTACTGAAGTAGCCAACCGAACCCATGTTGAGCTTGCATTATCTGCCGGGTTGGATATGGTGTGGATAGGCGCTCGGACCTCTACAAATCCTTTTGCTGTTCAGGAAATAGCCGATGCAATCGAAAAAAGCGGGAAAGATATGGCTGTATTAGTCAAGAACCCGGTAAATCCTGACCTTGAACTCTGGATAGGATCCTTGCAACGTATCTACAATGCCGGTGTAAGGCGTATCGGAGCAATACACCGTGGATTCAGCACCTACGGTAAACATGTTTACAGGAATATGCCACAATGGCGTATCCCGATTGAGCTTCAACGACGTTACCCGGATCTGCCTCTTTTCTGCGATCCCAGTCATATTACAGGTAACAAAGAATTGATAGCGGCTGTGTCGCAACAAGCTCTCGACATGAATTTTACGGGGCTCATAATTGAGAGCCATTGTTGTCCAGAGTCTGCATTGAGTGATAAAGAACAACAGGTCACACCCGACCGGCTCAAGGTTATTCTTGACAGTCTTATATTGCGTGACAGTTCGACTACAACCGAAAGCCTTGCGCTTTTGCGACAGCAGATCGACCGGATAAATGAGGAATTGTTAGAGCTTCTGGCTAAAAGGATGAGGGTGTCGCGTGAGATCGGACAATACAAGAAAGAACACCATATGCCGGTTGTACAGCCTACACGTTATAATGAACTGATGGAACAGTTGGTAAAAACCGGAGAAGGAATGGGACTTTCAGGAGATTTTATCAGAACCATTCTTGCCGCAATTCACGAAGAATCGGTTAAGCAGCAACTTTAGGGAGTCTTAGCTCTGTTGTCTCCCCATATTAGGTTAATGTAACCAGAAAAGAAAGGAAAAAGAGAAAAGAATTTTTTGGAAAAATTTTTGGGGAATTTAAAATTTTCAACTAATTTTGCAAAGCTTTTGAGGGACACAAACCTGAAAAGTGACATGGTGGATGTAGCTCAGTTGGTTAGAGCGGCGGATTGTGGTTCCGTAGGTCGTGGGTTCGAGCCCCATCTTCCACCCTTCTTGGGAGACATGACGTCTCCCTTTTTTATTCTCTAAATCCTTCTAACGGATCAATGTTAGGATCAGCGGAAATGTTATTATAATGGTCAACGGATAATGAAGGACGGAATGTTATAGTCTTTATAACATTCCGTGTGAGCACCCCCTTTAGAAAAATTTGGGTAATGAGTTATGGTATATGAAACTTGACGGCTGAGAATGGAGTGACCGCTATGTAACGGCCAGATGGTAGGTTCATTTGCCCAGATGAGAGTATTCCTACCAATAAACCTTTAAGATCATAAATCTTTACTGTTTCCCCATCTGCAATCAAAGTATTTCCAGCAATCCTGAAAGGTAAGTCTTCTTTAGTCCTTTCTACACCGGCCGGATCGAAAAACTCTGCATTAAAAGTAATATTACCATCTTTTGTCTCGGTTATATCGAAGATGCGGAACCGTAGTTGTTGACCATCCCAACTCTTAAGTGCCGGAATCGTGACATATGAGAGTTCGGTTACATTCTTGCTCCCCGGAAAGGGGTCGCCAGCTATAGTATTTGATGACTGAATGTTATCCGCTTCTATAATGTCAACATACTGATGATCCGGGTCATTATTTACGATATTTGAATTCCATATCTGAGCATTAAAGTCAATATGCCAGAGAAGCATCCCTTGAGATGGAATAGTGGAATCGAATCCGATTTTCTGACGGTTCTCCAATAATAAATATTCATTCTTTTTTCTGGTAGGTATCAATATAGCCTGATTAGACTCAATCAGTGGACCTAATTCAAAGTATCCTTCTTCGATCTTCAATGGATCAATCCACCCTAAGGCATATCTCTCATAAGAAGAAAAAGCGGGTGGCGTTCTACTGTTGTTGTTATAAGAACCACTATCGAGAAGATCCCATGAACCGGGAGTAAAGGCAGAGGTATAATAGGTGGAATAAAGATCAGGGAGACCCAACACATGGCTGAACTCATGACAGAAAGTTCCGATACCAACCGGATTATTGTTGCGGGCCTGTAATTCATTGGAACAGGCGTAATGATTTAGCAGGACACCATCCAGGTTCACCCGCAGACCATAAGCTGTTGCATTAGCGGAATGTGGCCATATTGTATTGGCACCTCCTCCGTCGGCCTCTCCATAACCGGCATAAAAAATGTAGACATTATCCACAGTTCCGTCCCCGTCAGTATCGTAGATTGAAAAATCTATTTCATCATCAAGAGCCATACAAGCATCAATCATCATCTGATATGGCCGTGAATCGCTCCCGTTCATATTATTGTAATTGGCTCCATAAAATTTCATTTCTTCTGGCAACTTTACCGGTCCATAAACATCAAATTGAGGGAGGAACCTTTCAGAAGAACTTATCATAAAATAATCTCGCACACTTCCGGTGGCGCCGTAGTCGGAGAATCCTGGTTCGTTGAGCATACGGGTAAAGAATTCATTAGGATTTTCTATAGTGAAATCCCTGTCCTGAAAGGCAGCCAGGATAACCAGAGCCCTTTGTTCCCCTTCGGCATTGAAACCCGTTGACATGAGTCCAGGTCCTTTCACTCTTTTTTGTTTTGCCTCATAAGTTTTAAGGATTTCTACTTTATCAAGCAATGCTATTTTTTCATTTGTAAGGGGAGACCGATTGTCCGGGTTGATCTCCTTAATTTTAGTAGGTATGATATTTCCTTGATAATCAGTATCAGCAAATACATAGAAACCCTCTGAATCCGTTATGAGAAGATAACCATCGGTAGAAAGAGCACTGTTTGCAAATTCATCTCCACTGAGATAAATATTTATTGAGGTGCCATCGGGCTGAATGGCATTAATGAGACCCGGTTTTGCCGGGATGGCGAAAGCAGCGGAAAAAGATAATGAAAGTGCTGATAAAATGGATATAAGTGTTTTCATGGAAAGTCTGTTTTGGCAAAAATAAGAAAATTTAGGAAGAAATACAAAGATCAAACTTGTTTCTTGCCAATATAGAGGACTAAGAGTAAC
>JAFLTN010000014.1 GCA_022510445.1 Muribaculaceae bacterium
ACTCCTGAAGATATGCCCGTTATTTGGGAATATCTAAAATTGGAAAAAGGCAGAACCACAGATTTCTCTTATGGAGGGGTATTAATGTGGATAGATTATTTTAAATATGAGTATGCCATAGAAAACGACACCCTTTATATCAAAGGAGTTGTCGAGAATGACCTTAGCAAACCTGCCTTTTCGTTTCCGATAGGCACTCTTCCTTTTTCCGAAACGATAAAACCTCTGCGCAGATACTGTGAGGAAAATAATCTGACACTTGAATTCTCAGCCGTACCGGAATATGCAATTCCGGAAATGGAGAAACTTAACCCCGTCAGCATCGAAGAACTATCAGATTGGGGAGATTATATTTATGAAAGCGAACGTCTGGCCGGCTTGGCCGGTAAGAAAATGGAAAAGAAACGTAATCATGTCCATCAGTTCGAGTCACACTATCCTGAGTTTAAATTTCTTCCATTGACTTCTGAAAATGCAGATGATGCACTTGCTTTTATGGATATTTTTGAAAATGAGGGCGATAAAAACCCGATAGCAGCGGAGGAACGTCTGCTGTCCCGATTCTTGATTTCCCGGATAAAATCCGGTGATAAAGAATTAAAAGGCGGAATCCTCTATGTCGGAAAAGAAGTGGCGGCTTATACAATAGGCGATATTAAAAATGACACTCTGTTTATTCATGTCGAAAAAGCACTAAGAAAATTCTTAGGAAGCTATGAAATGATTAATTGGCTGTTTGCCAAAGAAATGTGTAATAAAAATCCAAATATAAGATTCATCAACCGTGAAGATGATTCCGGGGATCCGGGTCTTAGGTTCGCAAAAGAATCTTATCATCCGGCTGAAATCCTCAAGAAGTATAATGTAATTTTCTCCTGAAACTTTTCACCTTTACTTTCCGACTGATAATATTGCTTTTTTTGATTAACTTTGCTTTGGAAAAAGAAAAAGAATGAGCGACGTACTGGTTATTATCCCCACCTACAACGAAATAGAGAATATCAGGGCTATCATAGAAAAGGTAATGTCTTATCCTGATAACTTCGATATTCTGATAATTGATGATAACTCTCCCGATGGGACGGCACAAGAAGTAGAGGCCTTGCAGAAGGAATATCCCGGAAGACTTTTCCTGGAAAAGCGTTCAGGGAAATTGGGATTAGGCACTGCCTATATCCATGGATTCAAATGGGCTCTCCAAAGAGATTACGGGTATATAATCGAAATGGATGCCGATTTCTCACATAACCCCGACGATCTGACACGACTTTATCATAACAGCAAGGATAAGGGCTTTGACGTCTCTATAGGCTCAAGGTATATTTCAGGAGTAAATGTAGTGAATTGGCCCATGGGCCGCGTGCTCATGTCTTATTTTGCTTCGGCTTATGTCAGACTTATAACCGGAATGAATCTCAGGGATGCCACTGCCGGTTTTGTCTGTTATCGCAGAAGAGTTCTTGAATCTATCCAACTCGATAACATTGAATTCAAGGGCTATGCATTTCAGATTGAAATGAAATTCAAAAGTCATATCAAAGGATTTAGGATTTCTGAACTTCCGATTATTTTTATCAACCGTCAGCTCGGAACCTCGAAGATGAACAGTTCTATTTTCGGGGAAGCCGTTTTGGGAGTGATAAAACTAAAATTTGACAGTTTCTTCAGAAAGAAAAAATTCTAAAGGAAAGACCCTGGCCATCTGAGTTTCAGGACCGATTACAATAGGTTCAGTCTCCTCTGTAATAACCTTGAAGATAGCATCTCGCTATAAAATCCCAGTTAGATTTCACCAGTTCAGAATCAGTGGTATCGGGGAAGGCAGCATCCGGCAGCCACCCTTTTTCGCATACAAATCTCAAAAGATCTCCGGGACACCGTCCTCTTTCAGTGAGAAGGTCTATGGAATGAGCTGTTGCATATGTCTTATCGTATAATGTGTTATCCGGATCTGCTATACATTTTGCCACATTTCGTGCAAGAAGCATCCCTTTTTGAGGATCCACCATCAAAACAAAATCTTTGTCATTTTTAACTTGGGAAAGATGTTGCTCATCAGGTTCCCATCCCAGAGCCTCAATGAAGAATCTGTTCATTTCCTCATAAGTGGCAAAATATTGAAGCACCTTCCCGCCGGTGTAATTAGTGAATAAAGTATAATATTTATGTTCTTTTTCAGACACCGGTTGTTTTGTTCCGGGCGAAGTTTTTCCCTCTATGATAAGATAAAGCCATTCTCCAAGATAAAGTGCAAGCGGACCAGTCGGATCCTGACCCATAGAGATCTCAAGTCTTTTTTGCATCTCCATCACACCCTCTTCCGTATTCAGGTCATATTCAGCGGAATATTCGGCCAAGGTCATGGCGAAAGCCGGGGTCATAAGATAACAATGAAGGAAAAGCCAGCTTCCAAGTTTAAGTATCGACTCTGCATCTTCTTTAGAATGAATCTCGAGTTCTTTAGCCATGCTGTAATCTTCCGGAATGGGCGCTTCATCATAAACTTTCGCTAATTCTTCAAACCAGACAACAGCACCTTCTGTTATTTCCGGATCTAACGGATTCCAAACCCTGCGGTTCTCATAGTTCATTGATAAAGCATACCAGACCATGAATTTAACATCTGCTTCATTCAATTCGTAATCCGTGTATTCTTCACCGGTTGAAAAGAATGGCACCGTAAAGCCATAGAGTCTTCGGTTTTCATTTATAAAACTTCTCCAAATTCCGGCATCACAAATCACATCCTGGTAATATCCAATCAGACAGAGAGCGGCCCTTTCCTTTACCTTTTCAGGATAAGAAGGGAAAAGATTCCTTTCTTTTGCAATCGTTATCAGAGTGTTGCAAAGATCAAAATAAAACTTATCGGTTGATGTCTCCTCCGGAGCGGCAGGCTGTCGCAGGAGAAACTGTGGCTTAGTAATCATAACTACCTTTTGAGTTTAACTTAAGGTTTCAATAAGCTCAGATTCCGTGAGGCGTTTCTGTTCTCCGGTTTTCATATTTTTGAGATTTATGACACCCTCCTGCATTTCCGTCTCTCCGATTATGGCCACATAGGGGATATTGAGAGAATCAGCATATCCCATCTGTTTCTTCATTTTGGAAGAATCGGGATATAGTTCACAGGCAATTCCGCTTTTTCTTAGGCTATTAACAGCTTTCATGGAAGCTTCAGCTTCTTTTTCTCCGAAATTTACAAAAAGAACCTTAACACTTTCTGAAATATTTTCAGGATAGAGATTGAGCTGGTTCAGTACGTCGTAAATCCTATCGGCTCCGAAAGATATACCAACCCCCGATAGTCCTGACATTCCGAAAACTCCTGTAAGATTATCGTATCTTCCACCCCCTGTTATACTTCCTATCTCCACGTCGAGAGCTTTAACCTCAATTATTGTACCCGTGTAATAATTAAGACCTCTGGCTAATGAAACATCTATGTCGAGGCAACAATCATGTCCAAGAGAATCGAAACCGTTTACTACCGTCTTCAATTCTTCTATACCTTTCATGCCGATTTCCGAATCTTTGAGAAGACTCTCCAAGATTTGTAGCTTTTCATTGTTGGAGCCTTTAAGTTCCAGCAGAGGCTGAAGTTTCTCTATTGATTCTTCCTGAATACCCTTATCTCTTAATTCCTCCTTTACCTTTTCGATTCCGATTTTGTCTATTTTATCGATAGCTACGGTTATATCCGTTAATTTTTCCGTCTCTCCGATTATTTCTGCTATTCCGCTGAGTATTTTTCTGTTATTAAGCTTTATGGCTACCCTTATTTTCAATTTTTTGAAAACTGTGTCTATCATTGAAAGAAGTTCAACCTCATTCCATAAGGAATCACTTCCCACCACATCTGCATCACATTGATAGAATTCTCTATAACGTCCTTTCTGCGGTCGGTCAGCTCTCCACACCGGCTGAATCTGATATCTCTTGAATGGCATCTGAAGATCCCCGCGGTATTGAACCACGAATCTTGCAAAAGGAACGGTCAGGTCATAGCGTAGTCCTTTCTCACAGATTTTTGTTGTCAGTCTTCCCAAATTTCTTTCATTGAAATCTGTTTCAGAAACATCCTTAAGAAAATCTCCGGAATTAAGGATTTTAAAGAGTAATTTGTCTCCTTCCTCTCCATATTTACCCATTAATGTGGAAAGGTTTTCCATAGCCGGAGTTTCTATCTGTAAATAGCCGAATAACTTGAAAGTGGATTTTATTGTATCGAATATATAGTTTCTTCTCGCCATTTCGACCGGTGAGAAATCTCTTGTTCCTTTTGGGATGGATGGTTTAACTGCCATGACTCAATTATTTATCTTTATAACTATTTGCTTATTCAACTTTTGCTTGCCCAAGCAAACTTGAATTACTAATCTTATTTCCTTGTTCTATTCCGTTTTCCTGCGGGATAAATTTATTTTACTCTGAACCAATAACCTATAGTTGCGGAAAGACTCATCTGATTTGATCCGTTGAAATAGTCTGCGCGTTGGGACGGCATTATATTGGAGAGTCCAAAATAAAACCTACATTCCACAAAAATGGAATTCCTTTTCGTAAAATTGAATTCAACGCCGGCAGCCGCAGAAATACCATAATCTATCTTATGGCTCACAGGTAGCAACATCTGTTCGTTTATTCTGTTAACATTCGGGAAATCGGGTAAAGTTTTCATTTCATCGGGATTAAAATTTGCTTTGGTTTTCTCTCCCAGGAAAAGGCCGACCTGAGGTCCCGCATTAAAGAAAAACCGTGCCCTGCGTCCAAAGAAAACATGTGCCAGTGCAGCCAATTCCGCATAATCCGTTGTGCGGGCATAGTTATAGGGAGCTCCCTCAAAGTTCTCTTTCCAGCCTCTTTGAGCAAAACCAAGTTCTCCGATTATTCCGAAATGATTTTCTTCAACATATCTTACCATAATGCCTCCGGTGTAACCGATATTAAAAGATTGAGTGACATGCGGAGTAAAGAAGACCCTTGAAAAATCCATTCCTGCTTTAGCTCCGATTGCCACATTTGCATCATAATGGGTTTGAGCCGAGGCAGATGAAACAGTTAATAATGATAACAGTATCATTATTAATTTTAACGGACATTTTGAAAAAAATGTGATCAATTTTCGGGAAACTCTCATTTAACTAAAATTTTTTCAACTCTTCCTTCCGGATGAAACTGGAGCAAATATCCGTTGGTATTAATAAAACCACCCCAATTGTTAACTCTGTTCAATACAATTTCAGACTGAAGAGCCAGATCGTTCGAACCGGATATGCCTGAATTGAAATCTCCTCCGTTCAGGGCCACAACAGGTATGAAATAATTGGCACAATCATATCCGCTCGCTGCAAAGTTCGGGAAAGACCTTACTGGACTTCCGGCAAACATTTCTTCATATTTTTCGCAGAAGATATTCCAGTCACTGCTCTCTTCATCAAGCCAGACTCTTGCCGGGATAATTATTTCATTTTCACCGAAACGGTCGCCATAATCATCAATCAGGGCAGCCCAGTTTGTGCGTCCTACAATATTGATATCGGCGGCGGGATAAGTCTCTTTTATATTTTCTATCGCCTGCAGGAAATCTCCAACTTCATCTTTTTTAACGGGGTAGGCATAAATCAGCAATGAATCCATAATATTGGGTTCATAGAGACTAAGATCCTCTATGCTGACAGATTCATGCACACCGTTGAAACTGTTTAACAATTCAATTGCCATCCCGTCTGATTCATCTTCATCGCCGACCATGATAAGTTGCCTGTAACTATTCTCCTCATGAATTTTACCGGCAAGATGCTCATAAAGATAAGACGATGGCGGCAAAATCTGCACTATGGAAGAATTATCTTCAAACAGATCGTTTTTAAGATCAAAGACATTTACTATCTGAACGTTATTACTGTTTCCGTAATCAGCCAGGAAAAGCGGGAAAGCCTTGTCGGCCGTCACAATTATCAGATTAGGCTCATAATATTCCAGATTTTCCGATAACAGATTTGGCGCAACCCTTCCATCCATCACCTTAAGGTCGATCCTGTAAGGTGTCGATTCCATTCCGGATAATCCTACGAGGAATCCTCTCGTGAAATCTATGTCTTTTTTCGATGAAGGATCATCAAGAATAAGGGCTATACGGACTTCTGTAAGCCTTTCCTTATCAGCAGGCACCCCATGAATAGAATCATAAATCTCCCGGATTCCTTCTGAGGTCAATTCTCTTGGGTCTTCAAATTCAATCTCTTTTTCAACCTCAACAGTTTCCACAATTGGCACCGTTACGACCTCGTGGGCCTTGGGATTTTCCTGTGAAGAGTTATTCGCTTCTTTCAATATTTCCTCTTCCACACCGGTTTTTTCTGAAATTGAACTCCAGGTATCGTCTTTTTCAACCTTATAATTTTCAACTTTTGCGAGTCGTTCCTCTTCAACAAGCTTTGTTCTGATTCTATTTAGATTTGAATTCAAAGTCACCCGGACGGTCTCCCCTATCTTAAACTTTTTTTCGGTCAGACCGGGATTGTCTTTCAACAAGGTTTCTATGGAAGTATTGAATTTTTGTGCCACAGAATATAAAGTGTCACCGGGTTTGATTTTATAATAATAATATTTGGCATTTTCATTCTGTTCCAACACCAGTGTCTCTCCTGTCTTAAGCCCTTGTTTGGTTGAAGGATAAGCCTGATAGATCATCTCAAGGGGAATTTCATACTGCTTTGAGATTCCATAAACCGTTTCCCCTTTTTTTACAGTATGTTCAATCGGTTCAGGTTCAAAATAAGAAAGCTGATTTCCTGATGATTCATCTTTTTTATCAAACACATCATCAATAGGATAGTAAAGTCGGCTACCTTTTTTCAAATTTGAAGCAGCTTCCGGATTGAGTCTCACAAGTTCATCGATATTCCAGTCGAACTTCCTGGCTATGCCATAGAGAGATTCTCCTCGTTTTGTCTCATAGTAATAATATTCTTTCCCAAGCATTTCGGTTGTGGGAAGTTTCAATTTATCTCCATGCACAGACAAACTTATGGAAAAAAGCAAAAGAAGCAGAAGCCTTCTTATCATTTCAAAGTCTTGATTAAAATTTTAAAATTAGATACTTATGCAAAATTAATAAAAAATACCATCCGTTTAAGGTGTTTCGATATCTTGATTTCATATATTTGTCCTTTTCTCCGCAGGTGATTTCTATCGTTTGCCATATTTAAAAGATCGGGTTGGCAAATTGCCAACCCGATCCTTATTTATAAAGGTGAATATTACTCTGCCTGATAACCTTCCATTATAACCTGTACACGGTTTTGCCCGTCATAGATATCTTTAATGAACTGATTGAATTCATCAAGAGAAAGGTTTCTTAAGGTCTGGTCAAACTCCTGAAGAGAATTGAAATCGGGGAAGAGTTCCTGAGTCACAAGCATGCTATCCCAATAACTGTTCTTACGGGAATTAATTTCATACTGTTTGATCATGGCTTCCTTTGCCTTGGTGAAGTTAACTTCATCGGCACCATTAGCCAAAAGTTTCAAATATTCCTCATGTGCACGGTTAATTAAGGCATCCTTCTGATCTTCATTCGTAACAAAGGTATATAAGAGTCTCCATGCACCGTTATTAGGATTCAAGTCTGCTCCCACACCGGCTCCGTAGGTTCCACCTTCCTCTTCACGCAGAGTATCAGTGTAGATGTTATCAAGGATATCTCCCATCAAACCAACCATAATATTATTCTTAACATTGAAAGGAACATTATAGCCTGTATAGATATCGAATACATTTATTGACGGGATTGCCATAGGCTGTTTGAACCTGTTCTCTATTTGACCCTTAGCCAAACCAAGTTCACTCTTGATCACAGGTTTCTTTCTTAATGCCACCGGCAGGGTCGCAATGTATTGTTCGAGCAACGGTTTCAAATCATCATATGTAATGTTTCCGGTAAATACGAATGTATATTCTGCAGCATTCTTTAAAACTCCCTTAACGAGATCTAAAGATTCAAGATAATTAGCTTTGTCAAGAGTTTCAAGATTAAGCACCATCATTAACGGGTTGCCGTCATATCTTGATTTTGTGACTTCATTCTGGAAAACAAATTGTGGATTTTTCTCAATGTTTTCATATTGAGGTCTTATTCTGCCCAAGTTTACATTATAAGTCTCTTCATCAGGATTAATATTTGTGAAGGCTGTGTAAATAAGCTCAAACAGATAAGGAAGGTCTTTAACTGTAGAAGAACCTGTAAGCATATCTGTATAGGTATTGATTGAGAAATCAATATCCACATTCTTTCCGGCAAGATATTTAGGCAGTGTCTTGGAATCAAAAGGTCCCCATTTTGATGACTCGATAGCAAGGTCAGCAATCAGAACGTTCGGAGCCTGTTCCGGAGAATAAAGTTGTTTTCCACCTCTCCGGAATGCAGTCATCTTAACCTCATCATTGGCAAAATCAGTTTCTTTTAAGATAACCTTAATGCCGTTAGAAAGAGTGATATTGAAAGTTCCAAGTTCATTATTACTCTGTATTCTGGTGACTGTTCCCGGCTTCGGGAGTTGAGAAATAAGAGGTTCCTCTATCTTTTCATCTTCCAAGGCCTCATATTCAGCTTTCAATGCATCACTGATAGTCGACAGCATTGTCTCTTCAGATGCTATTTCAAAGCCTTCAGCTTTTGGCACAGAAAGCATGACGACCATATTTTTTCCGGAAACCAAAGTAGGATAGAATTCATCCCTAAGCAATTGGTTTATTCCTTCCAAAGGAATATTCGGCAAGGTCATGCTCCAGAGCTGGTATTCAGTTTCTATTCCGGGAGCCGGCACATTATCCACGAAATAACGACATAGTTCGTTGCCGAAATAATTGTTATTGGTTTTATCTTTTTCCGAAAGTTGTTTTTGGAGAGATGAAAGAATTTCCTGAGTTGCGCGGTCATATTCGCTTCTTGTAAATCCTGTTTTGAAAGCCCTGGCAATAACAGCCATGGCATCTTGTGTTGCCGCCACAGCATCCTTGCCTTTCGGAATGATAACTATATTAAAGGCGTCTTTGGTTTTTGATACCAGGAAAGTAGAAAATCCCACACCTACTCTTGAGAAATCACAGTCAGGTTCAAGAACGGCATCGGAAAGACGGTTGTTCATCATGGTGGACACTATGCCGTTTAATATGACATCATTCATATACATTTCAGCAGTGTTCCTGAGCTCAAAAGGTGTCCTTTCGCTCTTAAATGCTATTCTTATAGTGATATTAGAGAGTTCAGGATCAGCGTATGTAGTATAAATTGGCTGATTATTATCAGAAACCTTGGGATAATTTCTTTTAGCTGCATTTTTAGGCATTTCAATGGTAGAGAAAAGCTCTTTTACTTTTTGCTCCATTTCAGCAGCATCAAAATCACCCACGATTACGATTCCCTGTTGATCGGGACGATACCATTTCTTATAATAAGCCCTCAAGACTTCCGGCTTGAAGTTTCTTATCACATCCATTTTTCCGATTGGAAGCTGCTGATATTGATATTCCTTATAAATCTGAGGAAGCACCTCTTCCATCTGTCTTCTGGAAGCATTCTGGGTGGAACGCCATTCTTCCTGTATTACACCCCTTTCAGCATCTATCTCAGATTCTTCGAGAAGAATCTCTCCACTCCAGTCGTGAAGCACAAGGAGAACACTGTCCATCAGGTTCTTATCTGTGGTGGGGACATTGTTAATATTATAGATTGTTTCATCAAAACTGGTATAGGCATTGATATCAGCCCCAAATCTTATTCCTTTGCTCTGGAGATAGTTCAACATGGCTTTACCAGGATAATGGGTAGTTCCATTAAAAGCCATATGTTCAAGAAAGTGGGCGAGCCCAAGCTGATCCTGTTCCTCAAGAGTGGATCCAACTTTCTGTGCTATATAGAAATTTGCCCTCTCTTTAGGTTCTTCATTATGCATGATATAATAAGTCAACCCATTTTTGAGAACCCCTGTCTTAACTTTTGGATTAAGTGGCAGCGGAGTTAACATACTCGCGTCGGGGTACTGAGCCATAGCGGTCGACATGCAGCAAAGAATTGCTGTCAGGCCATAAAGTATCCTCTTCATAATATTAAATTGGTTAGTTAAATATTTATAGTTTTTATTTTATTTTTAATTTCTTATTCAGTTTTTCTTTATCACTATTGTGGTCTTCTGGGTTATAACCATATCCATCCCGACATCATGCGGTTCTGAAGGAATTTCATCAAAAAGCTGAAATTCATATCCCACTCCGATTTTTGTTGCCTTGGTGGTTTTAAGGAAACGGTCATAAAATCCTTTTCCTCTTCCCAACCTTCTTCCTTTTCTGTCATAAGCCACAGCCGGAACAATTACAAGTTCAATTTCAGACGGGTCTGCCACATCACTGCCGGTCGGTTCTTCTATATGAAAAGATCCTAATTCAAGCCGACTCTCATGATAGGGAAGAATCTCAAGATCCACACCATTCACTCTTGGAAGATAAAATCTTTTTTTACCGCTCCATTTTGAAAGAAAGTCATGAGTATTCAATTCATCCGGAAGAGAATGATACATCATGATCCTTTCAGCAAGCATAAAAGCTGCTGTTTTCTCAAGACGTGAAAATACCTCATTGGCGGCTACCTTTTTTTCATTTTCAGGTATAATTACCCTTAAACTTCTGATTTTACGTCTTATTTCATTCTTCTCTTCAAGAAATTCTCTTTTCATTTTTCCTCTTTTTGAATGTTTACGGGAGCATGTCCTTCATTTATTTCTTGTAAAGCCTTAATTACAACATTATCAGTCTGATTAAGGAATTCTATAAACTGAGAATATCCTAAAACATCCCTCACAATCATGGCTTTGATCTGACTGAGCAACAGTTCACGGGACTTGCCGATATAATACCAGCGTGCCGGCACTCCGTTTTCGACTGCGAAAGCCACAAAATTTTCAAGCAAAGTGTTATCTCTTGGCAAAATTTTTAACAGCCGGTCAAGGCTTTGAGATCCGTCGAGCATCTCTCTATATTTATCGGCTACAGAATAGGCATATTTCTGGATAAGCCCCCTGTTGGCCACAGTCATATAATATGATGTGAATCCTGTGGTGTCTTCCGGAATAAAGATATCAGGCATTATTCCGCCCCCGCCATAAACCTCTCTTCCGTTGGCTGTGTAGAAAAGTTTATCCTTATCTAGTTTTATACTGTCAACGTTATAAAATTCTCCATGGCTGTATCGGTCGACGAGATCAAGGTCATATTTTCTGTTATCACCTCTCTGATATTCTTTTTGAATGGACCTTCCGGATGGAGTGTAATACCTGGCCACAGTCAGACGGATGGCAGAACTGTCGGGCAATTCCGTCTGATTCTGGACGAGACCTTTCCCAAATGACCTCCGGCCAATTATCAATCCACGGTCATTATCCTGAATTGCACCGGCAAATATTTCAGAAGCAGAAGCCGAGCCTTCATTTGTGATTACTACCAGAGAAGCATCCTGAAAACGTCCGTTGCCATCGCTTAAAGCCATGTATTCATTTTCAGGTTTTCTTCCTTTAGTATAAACAATCAGTCTTCCGGGGGGCAAGAATTCGTTAGCCATATAAATGGCCTGATCCATAAAGCCTCCGGAGTTGCCTCTTAGGTCTACTATGAATGCTTTGGCTCCCTGACGGCGCAGATCGCTCAGTGCATTATAGAATTCCATATAGGTGTTGCGTGAGAATTTCGTCACCTTCACATAACCCGTGCTATCGTTGAGCAAATAACTGACATCAACTGAGTTCACCGGGATATCATCTCTGATAACATCAAAAACGACATCATCTTTCGAACCGTATCTCTTGATGGTAAGTTCAACTTTTGAACCTTTCTCTCCACGAAGATTTTTATAAACGTTTTCTGATGAAATACTATCTCCCGTCAACGGTTTACCATCTGCAAAAATAATCCGGTCGCCCGGTTTGATGCCGACCTTTTCTGCAGGCCCCCCGGGGATTACTTCTATCACATTAACAGTATCATTAAGTATCTGGAAAGAAACACCCACTCCACTGAAAGATCCCATCAGATCATCATTAACGCCCTGAAGTTCATCAGCGGGGATATAAGCAGAATGGGGATCTAATGATGATAAAAGGTCAGGAAATCTCGTCTCAATTAAAGAGTCTATATCAATTCTGTCGACATAATCCGATTCTATCAGCCGAAGAACAGTCCTCAGTTTGTCTTCTTTAACCGACAGGTTTCTTTTAGAGATGTATCTTCCAAGAAAAATACCACATCCTAACCCGAAGGCCAGGAGAACGGGTAGTAGGATTAAGGCGGAATTTCTTTTCCTAATCATCTGTATCCGGTATAAATTCTGTTTCTATTCCGGCCGTTTTAAGAAGGTCTATGCCTTCTGAGGTGCGGTAAAGTTCCGAAAAAACCACCCTTTTTATTCCGGCTTGAATGATTAATTTTGAACATTCTATGCATGGACTCGCAGTGACATATAAAGTGCTGCCTTCACTGGAATTATTGCTTTTAGCAACTTTTGTGATTGCATTTGCTTCTGCATGAAGCACATAAGGCAAAGTCTTATTGTCAATATCTTCGCACACATTTGGAAATCCTGAAGGAGTGCCGTTGTAGCCATCGGAAATTATCATTTTATCCTTTACTAAAAGGGCACCTACTTTCCTGCGTTGGCAATAAGAATTCTCACTCCATATTTTAGCCATTCTTAAATAACGGCGATCTAAAAGCCGGCTTTTCTCCGGATTCGAACACGCTGTTGACATAGAAGGTATTTACATTATATTTATAACATTCCCGCAATCGGAATATTGTCAAAAGTACATAAAATCAACTTTTTTTTACAACTTCAATGACTTGTTTCAAAAAGTTGTTAAAGTTCATTATGCTCCATCAGATATTTTTCGGCATCGAGGGCAGCTTTACAACCCGAGCCGGCGGCACAGACAGCCTGACGATATCGTGGGTCAGCACAATCTCCGGCTGCAAAAACACCCGCAATATTAGTATGGGTAGTGGCACCTTTGACTTTGATATAACCTTCTGAATCTCTTTCAAGCCAGTCTTTGAATAATTCTGTGTTGGGATGATGGCCAATGGCAAGGAAAAAACCCTCTATATTTATATCGAACTTCTCCTCTTGAGGAGTGCCGCGGAATCTTACGATATGAGCTCCTTCAAGCACTTCGTCGCCAAAAAGTCCTTCTGTATTGCAGTTGAAGAGAATTTCAATTCTTTCATTCTTCCTTACTCTTCTTTGCATTACTTCTGAGGCTCTTAAAACATCACGACGTACAATTAAATATACTTTTTTGGCAAGGGATGCAAGATAGAGGGCCTCTTCGCAAGCTGTATCACCACCACCAACTACTGCAACATTCCTGTTGCGATAGAAAAAACCGTCGCAAGTGGCACAGGCACTCACCCCCAGACCTCTATATTTCTCTTCATCAGGCAAGCCAAGATATTTGGCCGACGCTCCGGTAGAAATAATCACGGTCTCAGCTTCTATTTTATCCCCCTTTTCATCCTCACAAACGAAAGGTCTTTTGGAGAAATCCACTTTCGTGATGATTCTTGGTTTTATTTCAGCTCCGAAACGGAGAGCCTGCTGCCTGAAATGTTCCATCATTTCAGTGCCCTGAACTCCGTCGGGATAACCCGGGAAATTTTCTATTTCTGTAGTCTGGGTTAGCTGTCCGCCAGGCTGATGACCTTCATAAACAACCGGTTGGAGATTTGCTCTTGATGCATATAAAGCTGCCGTGTATCCTGCCGGTCCTGAACCGATAATTAGCACTCTGGTTTTTTCTGTTTCCATGTATGTTTTATTAATAGATTACATTTATATAAGGGTCTCTCAATATATAACAATCAATTTACTGAATGTTCCTTTTTTCTTAAGATTTAATAAGACAATTATCAACGCAGATCTATAATCTCGGCCTTTGGGAAAGCTTTGCGTGGGTATTCAAATTCTGAAGAAGGGATGGTCAGATTTGTATTCAGGGAAGTTACCTCAACCGTAAGCGTGTTCCCTCCATTCATTTCTGAAATTATTTTTTCAAGCTTATAATTATTTGCATTGATCGTGAAAATCAATTTCTTTATGTTGCTTGTCTTTGTTAGAGGCTGCAAAACAATTATATATTTACCTTTTGCTGAAGCTGAAGAATAAGAGGCTTTGAATTTTCCTTTATATGCATTAACATAAAGCAACGGATTTGATTCCTGTAATTCTTCAATGTCTGGATTTATTATTGTGGTTTCTTCCGTATTACCATTATAGGTATACATTTCTTTACCGTTATACCAGACTTGTACGTCGGGGAGTGTAACAACAAATTTTTCACCCTGCCCCTTTATAGAACCGATACCTCTGGCACTGTTTCCCGATATTTTGAACTGTGCAGATATACCTTTTGAATTGGTTATTACCGAAGCTGCTTTCTCAAGAACTTTCTCCGGTGAAAGCTGAACATTCTGAGCTTCAGAATCTAAAATTGCAAATAAACTGAGCAAAACCAGAGTGAAAAATTTTTTCATATAAACCAAACTAACAAAAATTGCATATAATCATAACTATAATTATATGACAATGATTTTATTCAAAAGTAATATCGGCGGAATAAACAAAATGATAAGGCTTTTACAGTCAGATAACAGATTATGAAAGTTCAGACAAATAACTTGTCAGGAATCAAGAAGAAGATCAAGTGAAATGGGATCCATAAGCACAGCTCTGGGCTTTCCACCCTGAGCCGGCCCCACAATACCCGCAGCTTCCAGTTGATCCATAATCTTTCCTGCTCTGTTATACCCTATTGAATATCTCCGTTGCAATGAAGAAGTGGATGCGTTGTTTGAAGTGACAACAAGTCTTGCCACTTCTTCAAAAAGGGGATCTCTTTCTGTAGAAAGGGATGTTTCTCCCGCTCCCTCACCATCAGATTTACCTGTCAACGGTTCCGGGAGAATATAAGCCCCATCGGCATAAGGCTGTCGGGCTATGTAATCCACAATTGATTCTACTTCCGGAGTGTCGATAAAGGCACATTGTACTCTCGTCATAGGGCCGCTGTTACTAATGAGCATATCACCCCGGCCAATCAATTGTTGGGCGCCCGTTGTATCAAGTATTGTTTTACTGTCGACACCTGATGAAACCTTAAAGGCCATTCGGGCCGGGAAATTTGCTTTAATAATACCGGTAATAACGTTAGTAGAAGGTCTCTGGGTTGCAATAATAACGTGCATCCCCACGGCTCTGGCCTTTTGTGCAAGTCTGGCAATAGGCACTTCCACCTCCTTACCGGCTGTCATAATCAAATCACTGAACTCATCAACAATAACAACAATATAAGGCAAATATCTATGTCCTTCCAGGGGATTCAGCTTTTTCTCCTTTATCTTTTCATTATATTCTATGATATTTCTTGCATGTGCTTCTTTCAATAGCTGGTACCGGTTATCCATCTCTATGCAAAGAGAACTGAGAGTAGCCACCACCTTATCCATATCTGTGATGATGGAATCTTCAGCACCGGGTATTTTTGCAAGATAATGTGATTCAATCTTGGCATAAAGACTGAATTCAACCTGCTTGGGGTCGACCATGACAAATTTCAGTTCATCGGGACGCTTGTTGTATAAAAGTGAGGCTATGATTGCATTAAGGCCCACTGATTTTCCCTGCCCTGTAGCACCCGCAACCAACAAGTGTGGCATTTTGGCAAGATCTGCTATAAAGACCTCGTTTGAAATCGTTGACCCTACTGCGAGAGGCAGTTGATATTTCGATTCCTGGTATTTCTTTGACTTAAGGACGGTTCTCATTGAAACTGTCTGAGGATCTTTGTTTGCCACTTCTATACCTACTGTCCCCTTCCCTGGAATGGGTGCAATGATCCTTACTCCTTCAGCTGCCAGACTCAACGCTATATCATCGACAAGTGACCGGATTTTTGCAACCCTGACACCTTTATCCGGGACTATTTCATAAAGTGTCACAGTTGGGCCGATGGTAGCTTCGATGCTTGTGATCGGTATATCAAAATCAAGAAGCGTGTGCTTGATCCTTTCCTTGTTCTCAAGCTGTTCTTCAGCATCCACCGTTACCTTTACCTCACCGGCTCTAAGGATATCGAAAGGAGGGAATTTATAAGGATAGGATCCGGGACTGAAATCCGGATTTTTTGTTGTCTTGCCTGTAACCTGGGATATAGTGTTGGTATTTACAACCATCGGGATGTTGTCTCCGTTTTCATCACCTTCGGCTGTATCTTTCAGACCATCCATATTCTCCTGCGAATTTGCTATATCATCTGCAGAGTCTTGTTTTGTCCGACCGGTTATTAAATCCGTCTGTTGAATTGAAATTTCCTCTTCTTCCGCGTTTTCAGTTTCTTCCAAGACATAGGTTTCAGGTAAATTCACATCCCCGGTTTCATCGGGATTTTCATCCTCGCTATCTTCTATGGCGTAGGATTCAGGATCCTCCTCACCAATGTCGGGAAGGTTGGCATACAGGCCTGTTTCCGAATCATCAAAAACCATCTGGGATAGGAGATCTTCGTCAGAATTATCGGAATTGTTCTCTTTATTTGTAAGAGGTTCACCGGTGTCTTCAAAATGTCTCATCTCTTCAATTTCTCTTTCCCTTTCAAGTCTTTCGCGTCGTTCGGCCTCTTTTATTCTTCTTATTTCCAGACGTTTTGCGCGGACTTTCATAATCCATTTCACCACATCGCGCATACAGATAAGCACAAAACAGCAAATCATGAAAATACAAAGAATTACTGCTCCGGTCCATCCGAGAAAATGTATCACAAATTCGTTGACATATCTTCCATGATATCCACCCCAGTTCACAGAAGATTGCATACCTATAGTCACCAGTCCAACTATCAGGGATAACGTGATCAGGGCCACAAGGCATTTCACCGTAAAATTAACCGATTTAAAACGAGGTTTCCCTACAAGTTGTTTGAGCGCCATGGCAAACAACCACACAATTATGACAAAGGATCCTAAGCCGAAACATTCATTTATAAGGAATTCCGATAGCCTTGCCCCTCCTTCTCCGCCTGCATTTGCAACATCTCCCGATAACCCGATTCCGGTATTAGTTATTTCTGATTGATCGGCTACACAAGTAACAAAATAGGATATGAAGGATACTGCAATATAAACGGCAAGGAAGCCCATAAAGAGACCTAAAAGCCATTTTGCAGTCTGGCTGCTCATAAAATCTTTTGTCTTCTGAAAAAATGAAGGATTTTGAGTCTCTTTTCTCGTTCTGGATTTTTTTTCTGAAGGTTTCTTAGGTTTATTTTTCTTTAGTGACACATCGTTATTGACACCATTATCTTTTGGTGCGGACATAACGTCTTCATTGACAGATGTATCTGTCTCAGGAATGGTCGGATTGAAAGTTTCGTATCGTCTCATTATGAAGGTTTACATAAGACTCTGATTTTTAACTAAAATTAGGGAACGGAGTCTAACTGCAAAGTTACCAAAAAAGAGTTTAATTTTTAGGCCTTATTACACAATTTTGTTAACCATGGTTATAAAAAAGCTGCCCCCGAAAAAAGAGCAGCTTTCTTAATTGAAGTTGTTATGTTGTTATTTATTCTCTGTCATCATAATTTCTGGGAGTGAAACGCCTTGGAGCTCCTCCATCACGACGCTGACCGTTATTTCTTCCTCCATTTGTGCCATTCTCACGCGGCTGACGCGGCATATTTCCATTGTTTTCGAAACGACGGGGACGATTTTCTCCTCCTTCACGCCTTTGTGAATGCTCCCCTCCTTCTCTACGCGGACGTGACTCTCTCTCCACATAGCCTTCAGGTTTTTCGGTAAGCACTCTCATTGAAAGACGATATTTACCAGTCTTCTTGTCGATCTCAATAAGTTTGACTTTTACTTTGTCTCCCTCCTTTAAGCCACTCTGATCCATTGTATCTAAGCGGTTCCAGGATATCTCACTTATATGCAGAAGACCATCTCTTCCCGGCATAAATTCAACAAAAGCTCCGAAATCAAGGATTGAACGGACAGTTCCGTCGTACACTTCGCCTTCTTCTGGCTGAGCCACTATTGCCTTGATTTTAGCAAGAGCTTCTTCGATACCGGCTTTTTCTTTTGAAGCGATCTCAACTTTACCTATACCAAGCTTTTCATCCTCCTCAATTGAAATTACAGTGCCTGTTTCTTCCTGGATTCCCTGTATTATCTTACCTTGAGGACCGATAACGGCGCCAATAAGTTCTTTCGGGATTTCGAGAGTAATGATGCGAGGCACATGAGGTTTGTAATCTTCACGGGGTTCAGGTATTGTATCTTTGATGATATTAAGTATGTGCATTCTTCCCTGACGTGCTTGTTCGAGAGCCTTTTCAAGGATTTCATAACTTAAACCATCACATTTAATATCCATTTGGGTTGCAGTGATACCCTTTTCAGTTCCGGTTACCTTGAAGTCCATGTCTCCAAGATGATCTTCGTCACCAAGTATATCAGACAAAACTGCATATTTAACAGCCCCTTTATCGGAAATAAGACCCATTGCCACTCCCGCAACAGGGCGCTTCATCTTAACTCCGGCATCCAGAAGAGCCAATGTGCCACCACATACTGTTGCCATCGAAGAAGAACCATTGCTTTCCAAAATATCGGATACAATTCGGCAAGTATAAGGGAAGTCTTCAGGGAACATACGTTTAAGTGCCCTATGAGCCAGATTTCCATGACCTATTTCCCTTCTGCCAACGCCTCTCTGTGCTTTGGCCTCTCCGGTTGAGAATGGAGGGAAGTTATAATGAAGAAGAAATCTTTCCTTGCTTTGATTCAGAACATCATCAACTATCTTTTCATCTAATGTTGTGCCGAGTGTAGCTGTAACAAGAGCCTGGGTTTCGCCTCTTGTAAAAACAGCTGCACCGTGAGGCCCAGGAAGATAGTCTATTTCACACCAGATTGGCCTGATTTCGGTTGTTTTTCTTCCGTCAAGACGCACTCCTTCATCAAGCACACATCGACGCATCGCCTCTTTTTCTACGTCATGGTAATAACGTTTCACCATGGCTATACGTTGTTCGGGTGTATAATTAGCAAGCTGTTCTTCCGTCATTTCCGGAAGATTTTCTATATATTCGTCGACAATTGCCTTAAAACTATCAGCCCTCCAATGCTTGTCGGCATTTCCTGCCCTGGCTATTTCATATGCCTTGGCATAACATTTTTCTTCAACATCTTTGCGGAGATCTTCATCATTGATCTCATGATTATATTCACGCTTAATCTCTTTCCCCGCCTCTTTCATCAGCTCGAGCTGAGCCACGCAATGTTTCTTTATTTCGTCATGGGCAACTTTAAGGGCTTCAAGAAGCTCTGCTTCAGAAACCTCGTTCATCTCCCCTTCCACCATCATGATGTTATCATAGGTGGCACCAACCATGAGTTCTATATCTGAACGTTCTATCTGATCAAAAGTGGGATTTATGACCCATTCGCCGTCAACTCTGGCAACTCTGACTTCAGAGATCGGACCTTCAAAAGGAACATCACTGCACATCAGGGCAGCAGAAGCTGCTATACCTGCAAGAGCATCCGGAGCATCATTCTCATCAGCTGAAAAGAGTGTTACATTTACAAATGTTTCAGCATGATAATTCGACGGGAAAAGTGGACGGAGAACCCTGTCTACAAGTCGTGATGTAAGAATTTCATAATCGCTGGCGCGTCCCTCTCTTTTCAGGAAACCGCCCGGATAACGTCCTATAGAGGAATATTTTTCCTTATATTCCACTGTCAAGGGCATAAAATCGACGCCTTCATTGGCATCGGCCGCAGAACACACTGTGGCCAGAAGCATGGTGTTTCCCATGCGGACTTCAACGGCACCATCGGCTTGTTTTGCTAATTTGCCCGTCTCTATCGTTATCTGACGGCCGTCGGGCAATGCGATGGTTTTCTTTACTGGCTTTAACATATATTTTTTTTCTCTTCTTGAATTTCAGTGCAAAGTTACATAAAAAATGCCCCCATTTCAAATAGTTCCGATTTTCCCAATCGGGATATTTGAAATCGGGTTCCGTGTGCTGTTAAGCTTCAAATTTTTTTCAATTAATTTTTACTTTTACAGCAAGCTCCCCCCTTTCCCGAACAGTTATTCTCTTTTTTGCAACATCCTCCCTCAGGAAATTCCGGACATGCAGCATTATCACCTTCTGATATTTCGGTTGCTGTATAGCCTATTTTGGAAAAGGCTTTCTCTATATTTTCCGGATTAGTCTTGTCGGCATCATAAGTCACCACTACTCGCTGTTGCGGTATGTTAGTCTCTATTTTCTTAACTCCTTTTTCAAAACGAAGGTTATCCTTTATCTTGTTTTCACAATTCTGGCAACTCATCGGAGGATTAGTCGTAACAACAAGTTCCTGAATATCTTTAGCGAAAACTGAACTTACAAACAAACAAGCAAATAATGTCAGGATAAATTTTTTCATGAGTCGGAAGTTTTATTTTAATTAACGTTGCTATCTGGTTATAAATTGTATGGTATCGAAGCATCCGGGACAGGACAAACATAATGAAATGTTTTAAAACAGAATAGAGAGAGCCGATGAGACCCTCTCTGCTAAAAGTTTACCGCAGAAGTAAAGGATTATTTACTTGCCAGACGGTCAGAAACTGTGAGAGATGCGCGACCTTTAGCGCGACGACGTGATAAAACTTTACGACCGTCTTTGGTGGCCATTCTTTCACGGAATCCGTGTTTGTTTACCCTTCTACGGTTGGAGGGTTGATATGTTCTTTTCATTGCTGAGGATATTTAATTCGTTTTCTTCGGACTGCAAAGTTAAATAATAAGTTTCATTTATGCAAATGGCCCAATTAAGCTGTTAATTCTGAGGTGCCAGAACCTTAAATTACATATTAAAGCACTGTGTAGACAATCTTCTTTGTAGAGAAAAAAGGTTCCTCAAAATAATTCGTGATATCAATGATTTCGCTTTTTGATGCATAGGGAGCTAATTCACTACCTAATTCACCACCTTTCAAGGCAATCAGTCCGTTAGGCAACGCATTAAAATTTGTCTTTGATATATTTTTTCTTACAGCTTTGATGAGTATAGGAAGTTCAGCTACCGCTCTTGATACTACAAAATCGAATTTATCATGACATTCACCCATGTCACCATGCTGGGTGGTAACATTTTTAAGTCCTAATTCATCTGCTATCTCCCGGGCTATTTTCACTTTCTTTCCAATTCTGTCGATTAAATGAAAACTTACTTCCGGAAACATAACTGCAAGAGGCAAACCTGGCAACCCGCCGCCTGTCCCTAAATCTACTATTCGTGTGCCATCTTTAAAATGTATATATTTTGCTATTGAGAGGGAATGAAGGATATGATTTATGGAAATGTTTTCTATATCTTTCCGCGAAATAACATTAACCTGGTTATTTTTATCCTTGAAAAGTTGCTCCATTTTATGCAACTTCTCTTCTTGTTCGGAGGTTATGTAAGGGAAATATTTTTTATAATCCATAATAATCAAAATTCATTATTATTATTTTAAGATGGCTCCAACAACCATAGCATGACTCATAGAAACGGGTTAGATCTCTTCTCCTCTCCGATTGTAGTGGAGGGTCCATGGCCGGGAAAAACTACTGTATTTTCCGGAAGAGTCATCAATCTGGAAGTGATGTTTTCAATTAATTCTCTATAATTTCCACCAGGAAGATCTGTTCTGCCGATGCTTCCCTGAAATAAAGCATCTCCCGAAATTAAAAAATCATCCTGTTTATCGTATAGACAGATACTTCCCTTAGAGTGACCGGGAACCTCTATTACTTCAAGGGCACCGTTACCGATCTTTATCTTATCACCATCCTTCAGATAGCTGCTTATTGCAATTTCTCCCGGTTTAATTTCCAGTCCGAACATCTTGGCCTGAAGGTCTATCTGTTTACCCATTGATTCGTCGCCCGGATGAGCCAACAAAGGCACACCGTATTTTTCCTTTAAATGTGGCACACCGACAACATGATCTATATGAAGATGGGTGTTGATTATATTGGTGAGTTTCAAATTGTTTCGCTCTATAAAGCCATTAATTGCAGCTTCCTCTTCCGGGGTTGACATCCCTGGATCGATAATCACACATTCAAGGCTGGCGGGGTCATAAACTAAATATGTATTGATGCCAAAAAGGCCGAACTGAAATAAAACCACTTTCATATTAGCTGTTATTTTGGGGTATAGATTTGGTTTTTATGGCACGTAAGTACACCTTACCTGTCCTAATGGCAGGCTTCCTACCACCAATAGCGGGATATGGGAAGAGTCTGTGGAAATCCAGCAATCTATATCGTCACTTGATTTTTTCCCGCCTCCCGAAGTAAAATTGAATACTATATGCCACGCTTCCCTTTCCGATTTGTCTTTAAGTTTTATTTTCTCCTTTCCGAGACATTTTACTGTCAGCTTTTCAACCATTGTTCCTGAAAAAAGAGTTGTCTTTACGGTTTCTCCTTTTGTAAGAGACGAATAGTCGATATTTCTTAGAAAAAAGAATACGCTCAGCATATCATACACAGGATTCTCTCCTTCCAGATCCTGTTCACTCATCTTTATAGACCCGTCTTTTTTCTGACGGAACTTCTTGGAATGTCCTGTGACATGGTGACCGTTATACTTGAAAGAAATATCATCACGGCTGTATTTCCCGTTTTCATGGGCTATTTTTGTGTAATGAGTAGGCATAAAACGGTCTTTCCCGACATCAGAAATTAAAGTGTCTCTGACCTTGAACAACTTATCTGCCCAAGGACGTGTTTTGCCGGTCAGTTTTAACTCATACCCGTTATTTTTGGGAGTCATGGTTATAGTTGCATCGCCGGAATCCTTATGAATAAGACCCCACTTATAGGAAATAACATAGTGCAGCGTTTCAATGGGGTTAGAGGCTTGTAACTTGAAAGATAAGAGTAGAAGAAAAAGAAATATTAAATATTTAGCTATTTTCATATCAACATTTTTACGGGAATTTGACAATCAGGACCCGTATAAGTTTAACGAAAAACAGGCATGCCAATTATATATTGACATGCCAACACGTAAATACCAATTAATCTATTCAAAGTATTTTACACGTATTCGTTTATTATCTGTTCAAGCGCTCCGGCTTCCTGATAACCGCTTTGACGCCATTCCATTTTACCTTTCTTGAAGATCATTAAAGTAGGCACTGACCTAACATTATATAAGGCTGCCAGTTCCTGATTTTTGTCAATGTCAATTTTTATGATTCTCACTTTGTCGCCCAAAAGTCCGTGGAGTTCATCAAGAACCGGGTGCATCATTTTACACGGTCCACACCATGTGGCAAAAAAATCGACCAATACAGGCTTTTCGGAATTGATAATATCTTCAAACTTTTCCATAATTTCTGTTTTTTTAATGGTTGTTTATACTAAAACAATTCCATATTAAATAGGTTCAGGATAATTTTCAATATTTCAAACTTTGCAGTTTTAAGTTTTATGATTATTTTTGTATTCGGTAGGCCGTTTATGGCCCGCATATGAAAAACCTTAAATCTATACCATAAAATGGACATGAACCTTAGTCTCAACCCCAACAAGGTTGTTGAGTATTTGCAGAAACCTGCTCTTGAATTCACGAAGGCAGATCTAATTAATTTTGTAAAAGGCAATGGAATCAGAATGGTTAAATTTATGTATCCTGCTGATGACAACCGTCTTAAAAGCCTTAATTTTGTAATAAATTCTGAAAGTTATCTTGATTCGATTCTCACTTATGGCGAAAGAGTAGACGGATCAAGCCTGTTTCCTTTCATAGAAGCCGGCAATAGTGATTTGTATGTGATTCCACGATATTCAACTGCTTTTTTAGATCCTTTTGCCGAAATTCCCACATTGACATTGCTTGCTTCTTTCTTCGGGAAAGAGGGTCTTCCCTTAAAAGAATCTCCGGAATATGCATTGAGAAAGGCATGTAAGGAATTCAGGGATACTACAGGGATGGACTTTTTTGCTATGGGAGAACTGGAATATTATGTGATTTACGAAGACTCCGGACTTTTCCATGCATCAGATCAGAAGGGTTATCATGAATCTGCACCTTTCGCAAAATTCAACGATTTCCGCGTGGAATGTATGAATCTTATAGCACAGGCCGGTGGCCAAATTAAATACGGGCATAATGAAGTGGGCAATTTCACTCAGGATGGTAAGATTTATGAACAGAATGAAATCGAATTCCTCCCGGTTCCCGCTGTGCAGGCTGCCGATCATCTAATGATAGCCAAATGGATAATCAGGACTCTCGCATCAAAGAAAGGATATGATGTGACGTTCGCGCCTAAAATAACAGCAGGAAAAGCCGGAAGCGGTCTTCATATTCATTTCAAGATAATGAAAGGTGACAATAACATGATGACCGATAACGGATATTTAAGCGATACGGCTAAAAAAGCGATTGCCGGCATTCTGGAATACGCAGATGCCATTACAGCCATGGGAAATAAAGTGCCTACAAGTTATTTCAGGCTTGTCCCGCATCAGGAAGCACCGACATCCATCTGCTGGGGCGACCGCAACAGATCTGTTCTTGTAAGGGTGCCCTTAGGTTGGACAGGAGAGAATGACATGTGTTCTCAGGTTAATCCTCTTGAGAAAGGTCAGATAAGAATTCCGCCACAAAAACAGACCGTGGAATTAAGAAGTGCTGACTGTTCGGCCGATATCTATCAATTGATAGCAGCAATGGTGGTGGCAGCTCGCAAAGGCTTTGAAATGGAAGATGCCCTTGCTAAAGCTGAGAAAACCTATGTCAATGTCAATATCCACAATGAAGAAAATAAAGAAAAACTGGCTCAGTTGAAATCGCTGCCCGACAGTTGCGTTGCATCAGCCGATGCGTTGGAAGCGGTTCGCGATGTCTTCGAGGAAAAAGAAGTTTTCTCTCCCCGACTTATCGATGGAATCTTGGCTAAATTAAGAAAATATGATGATGCCGATCTGAGAACAAAGACCACAGATCATAATCAGATGATGAAGGTGGTAAAGAAATACTGGCATTGCGGCTAATGGAGCCGGATTCCCTTGCTTGACGCAAGGCCTCCCCTGGTGAGAAGACGTGCCAGTCTCGGAGTAAATGAAATCAATATCAGAAAGGCTTCGATGATGAGATATATAAATATCACATTCATTAGAAGTCTTTCTTTATCTATGCCGAAATCCGAAGCACTCTTCCCAACTTCCGAACTTAAAAAGTCATCAATATTTATTGCGGCAAGTGTAGATTTCCAGACAATCTTTCCATCTTCAGAAAACACCACTCCCGGATTACCTCTCACCACCTCCATTATCGATGTATCGTCAGCAAGATAAATCGGATATTCAGCCATTGAAAGATCCTCCCAGTTGTCTATCTCCTCTTTGCTACCCGATACAACAGCTGCCATGCCTACTTTATTATCCTGCGACCATTCATATAGTGAATTCAGCTTCCATGTGGTGGCGGGAGAAACCTTAGCCACATCCGGTATCATGATCCATAATTCCGGTCCTTTTTTTGAAGCAAGAAGTTCGGTTACTTCTTCATCGGTATCAATATCAAAAACATAAAGTCCTCCGGAGATTTCCCCATCCTCCTCGGTATCGAATATGGCGGCTCCCTCCGGATAATTCCTGAAGTCTATCAACGGTTGATAAAAATAGCCGCAAAGCTCTATGAATACAATAAAAACTCCGGATGAAACAACAGAAAGCCATTGGAAAGCGGGAGTGATAAGGCAGATTACTTTGGTATTATTTAAAAGCAACCATATTAATCCGCAGCATATAAAAATATTTTTTACAAAAGTAACCTGATTTGACACGACAAATGCGTCGCCGAAACATCCGCAATCAGCCACCGGCTCCGTAATCATTATCCATGCACTGAGGGGCAGCATAAAACACATTATGATCATAGCCACTATAGGACATGATTTTCTATAGCATCCGGTCAGAAGGAAACAACCCACCACAAATTCGACGGCACAAAGGCCGAAGACAAATATCAGTATTATGCTTGGCCAGATCTGCAGACCGAGCACCGAAACATACTCCCCTACTTTTAGTATCGTCCCCCAGGGATCTATTGCTTTGGCAAAACCTGAAAAGATGAAAAGGCTTCCGGTGAGCAATCTCACAAGCCATGTCACGGCTTTTCTCCAGAATGGGATTCCGGCCTTCTTATCGTTCATCCCGAAGCTTGATTAACGCGAAAAGTGCATAATTGATCATGTCGCGATAATTGGCCTCAACACCTTCACTAATCAGTGTTTTTCCGTCATGACTCTCTATCTCTTTTGTCCTGAGAAGCTTCTGCAATATTATATCAGTAAAGCTTGAAACCCGCATATGTCGCCATGCTTCATCATAATCATGGTTTTTATCAAGCATAAGAGAAGTGGCATCCCCTATCTCTTTGTCATATAACTCTAAAGCCTCATTTTCAGGCAAGTTTCCACCGCTTCCGAGTTGAAGCTGTATAAGGGCTATGGCGCAATAATTTACAATGCCAATAAATTCCGGTTCTATTCCCTCTTTTACTCTTGCTTTATCAAATCCTTTATCTTCTATATTCCGGATTCTCCTTGCCTTTATATAAATTTGATCTGTCAGACTTGACGGACGCATTATCCTCCAGGAGGTGCCATAGTCTTTAAGTTTCTTTTCAAAGATTTCCCTGCACCGGGAAATGGCTATCTTGAAATCTTCAATGGTGTTTTTATTGGCGTCGTTGTTATCCATTTGCAACATATTTTTGCAAATTTACTAAATAAAAAGATAATTTATCCTTTATCAACTATATCATAATAATGATTTTATTTATTTTTGTGGACAAAACAATATAATTCTCAAAATAGACAGCCAAAAATGAGAAATAAAATATTTCTACCTGAATGGACTCCCTGCGATGCTATCTTAATGGCGCTTCCAAATGAGGAGACCGACTGGAATTATATTTTAACACAGGCATGGGCTCAATATCGGGAAATAATCGAAAAAATAACCCGATGTGGGATAAAAATAGTTTTGCTATGCAGAGATGTTAAGGAAGCTGAAAAAGTGCTTGAGGGAATTAATCAAAATAATATCTTTTTTGTTGAAACTGATTTCAATGATACCTGGACACGCGATTACGGACCTCTGACTATACTTAAGCATGGCGACCTTAGGGTGCTTGATTTCGGATTTAATGCCTGGGGCCTTAAATTTGCTGCAGATAAAGATAACCTTATAAACCGGACACTTAATCGGAAATCAGTTATCACCAAAGGAATTTATAGAAATGAATCGGCCTTTATTTTAGAAGGAGGCTCTGTCGACACTGATGGAGAAGGCACCATTCTGACCACCACAAAATGTCTATGTTCTCCAAACAGAAACGGAGGCCTATCAAAAACAGAAGCCACCGAAAAGTTAAAGCAACATCTCGGAGCTGAACACGTGCTGATGCTGGATTATGGAGCCTTAATTGGAGATGATACCGATTCACATATAGACACATTGGCAAGAATGGCTCATGAAAACACTATCGTTTTCACCGGATGCCGGAATATAGAGGATCCTCAGTTTGAGGAATTGTTAAAAATGAGAGCTCAGCTTTCCATGTTCCGCAATATCCATGGAGAACCATTCAATTTGGTGGAACTGCCTCTGCCGGATCCTGTTTTTGATGATGAAGCCAACAGATTGCCGGCAACTTATGCCAATTATCTGGTGACGGACCGTTATGTCTTCATGCCGACCTATAATCAACCGGACAATGACCGACTGGCAATGCAGACCATCAGAATTCCCTTCCCTGATCATGAAATAATAGGGATAGACTGTCGCGCATTGCTATGGCAACATGGGTCTCTTCATTGTGCAACCATGCAATTGCCCAAAGGAGTCTTGGCAATCTGATATAAAACAATTCCTTTAAAATTACTTCCTCAAGATTCAGTTAACAAATAAAATGAAAATAGGAACTATTCAAAATTCATTTATTGAAGATGTCTTAATAAACCGTCAGAGAAATGCAGCCGCAATAGAAAATTTGGCATCTGATGGAGCTCAGCTCATTGTCCTCTCGGAACTTCATGACTCTTTATACTTCTGTCAGAGTGAAAATGTAGATAATTTCCGATTCGCGACACGACTTGAAACTTTTGCCGAATATTATGGCAAATTAGCTGAAGAAAATAATGTTGTGTTAGTCACAAGCGCTTTTGAACGAAGAGCACCGGGACTTTATCATAATACGGCGGTTGTTTTCAATAGCAATGGAAAGATCGCAGGAAAGTATAGGAAAATGCATATCCCCGATGATCCCGGTTTTTATGAAAAATTCTATTTTACACCCGGAGATTTGGGATTTGAACCAATAAACACCTCGTTAGGGAAGTTAGGGGTTTTGGTGTGTTGGGATCAATGGTATCCTGAAGCAGCCCGTATCATGACTCTTAAAGGAGCCGATATCCTGATCTATCCCACGGCAATCGGATGGAATCCTGATGATCCGGCGGATGAGAAAGAACGCCAGAGAGAAGCCTGGATAACCATACAGAGAGCTCATGCCGTAGCCAACGGATTGCCTGTTGTCAGTGTTAACAGGTGTGGATTTGAAGAAGATCCGTCCGGTCAGACTTCCGGCATTGATTTCTGGGGATCAAGTTTCGTTGCAGGGCCACAGGGTGAGATCCTGCATATGAGTCCTGAAGAAAGTCCTGAGGAAGCCCTCATCGAAATGGATATGGAAAGGACTGAAAACGTAAGACACTGGTGGCCATTCCTCCGCGATCGAAGAATTGATCACTATAATGGTCTTACATCCCGCTTTCTTGATTAGTAGGTTCAATTTTTGAACCTATTTTTTTATTACTCCTTTTAGGATTTGCCGGAAACCAGCCTTTTCTAACTCTTTCAACCTGTTCGGTCACCTCTTTTATTCCCCAAAAACTACTGAAAGAAGCCACTCCCAGTATAGCTGACAGCAACAGACTATTGACCATCACCGACCCTATCAGGAAAAGAATGCCTCCGGCAAGAAATGCCCATTTAATTTTTTCTCCGAAATAATACTCGCCTTTTATCACAAGAGGATGGAAGAGTCCGATTATCAGAAAAGTGCAAAGTCCGATAAAAAGCCCGTTAAGACCGTAATTTGAAAAAAAATCAGTTATAAAATCCATATTAAATTATAATCCATTTTTTATAGTCATTCCTAAAAATGACGTCTCCTATTAAAAAAATAAAGAGTTGATTTACAACTCTTTGTTTCTTGTCGGGGTGAAAGGATTCGAACCTTCGACCCCCTGCTCCCAAAGCAGGTGCGCTAACCGGACTGCGCTACACCCCGAGGCTTTCCTTTTTTGCGTTGCAAAATTAATTAAAAATTTTTAATTGAAAAATATTTTTACACGAATTATTTCACAACTCTTTTCATAATTACATTTTATCTTATTTTTACAGGAATTAGCTACGGGTAATAAGAAATGCAGGTTAATCTTCATGATTAAACCTGCATTTCTTATTAATATTAATTGCTAATTTTATTAGTTACAATCATTCCTGAATCTTTTGGAAATTTCTTATTCAACATCTTGCAATTGAACCTGAAGTTCCTGTTTATCATCACTCACAGGTATATCGGTGTTTACATTAATGCAACCCCAGACACCATAGAAGAACAGGTATCCGAGACATCCCACGATGAGCCAATAACTGGTCATATATCCCATATCATTTGAGATTAGCTGTTGAAGAAGTGGAATAACACCACCACCGACTACAAACATCATAAATATACCGGAAGCTTTTTCAGTATATTTGCCAAGTCCCTCTACGGCAAGGTTAAAAATGCCACCCCACATAACAGAGGTGCAGAGACCGCAAAGTACAAGATAAACGGCACTGATAGGAACCTGGGCTGCTGCACCCTCCGGACCGCTATAAATAAAAGTCGGAACATTTACTGTGGTTTCCTTACCTGACAAAATCGCACCGATCACCAATATAATACCGATACCGGTCACTGTTATAAGCTGTGCCCTTGTTGAAATTTTTCCCGATATAAGGCTTGATATAAAACGACCGACAAGCATCAATAACCAATAAATGGCAACAACCGCACCTGCAACCACAGAAGCATCTCCTATCACTCCCGCTCCGTTTGATCCCTGATCTGCAAGATAGAAGTTGAGGGTGCCGGGTATACCTATTTCAACACCAACATAAATGAAGATACCAATCACACCGAGAACTGTATGACGGAAATTCCATGGACTATGTTCAAATTTAACTTTCGGAGCTCCCTTCTTACGGAGATTCGGCTCCGGTATGTTAACGAAACAAATGATGATGAATGCAACAGCAAACACTCCCATTGCAATCCAAAGAAGAGGGGATACATTTGAAATAGTGGTTTCAGGAGTAAGAACACCAATCAGAGCACCCACAAGGAAAGGAGTCAGGGTTCCTGATAATGAATTAAGAGAACCACCGGTCTGAATAAGCTGGTTTCCTTTGTTTCCACCACCACCTAATAGATTAAGCATCGGGTTAACTACCGTGTTAAGCATACAAACACAGAAACCTGCGATGAAGGCACCGATAAGGTAAACGATGAATGCTCCGTCGCCCATTACACCTACTCCGGAGAGCCATTGAACAAAGAGACCAACAATACCTATAGCCATTGCGACAAGGGCCGTTTTCTTGTATCCGATTCGTGTGAGAAGGTTGCCCGCGGGAATACCCATGAATAGATAGGCAAGGAAGTTCATCATGTTACCCAACATTCCAAGGAAACTGTTTCCTTCATAATAGTTTCCCCAGATTGTGCCAATTGGAGCGGCAAGGTTGGTCACGAAAGATATCATCGCAAACAGGAAGAACATCGCGATGATTGCAATGGTGTTACCACCTTTCTTTGTTGTTTGATCAGTCATAGTAATTTTATTTATGAGTTTTTAAGTTTTAGCTTTTAAAGTTATATTAATTTACGGTTTAAGTTAAAATTTAGATCCTTGAACCGAAAATCGAAGAACCGATGCGCACAAGATTCGAACCTTCCTCCACTGCAATCGGCCAGTCTCCGCTCATACCCATTGAAAGGATATTAAAATCAGGGAGCTCATTCCCAATTTCCTTTTTTATGGACAGATAAGCCGAATGAATCCTTCGGAAGTCCTCCCTTACACGATTATTATCATCGGTGTTAGATGCCATTCCCATGACACCTCGAATTTTTACTGACCGATACTGTTCAAATTTATTGTTATTAAAGAATTCTAAAAGCTCGTCTGGATAGAATCCGAATTTATTTTCTTCTTTAGCCACATGAATTTGCATCAATACCTCAGTAACCATCCCGCATTTTTGAGATTCCTTGTCTATAAGTTCAAGCAGTTTCACTGAATCCACACTTTCTATTAAAGCGACTTTCCCGATTATTTGCCGCACTTTATTGGTTTGGAGATGACCAATGAAATGCCATTTTATATCTTGTGGGAGAAGCGGTTGTTTCTGCAGAAGTTCCTGCACCCTGCTTTCCCCAAAAAGACGTTGACCCACCTCATAGGCTTCCATTATCATATTTGCAGGATGAAATTTACTGACTGCCACAAGTTTTACATCAGATGGCAATTCAGCTTTTAAATCCCTTATGTTCTCCCCTATGTTCATAGGCAAAATGAAAATTGTCTAAGCTTTAGCTGTTCCGAGTTCAAGTGGGTAAACATCCATCAGTGGCGTCTCGGTGATAGAAGCTATTTCATAATCAGCCATAGTTCCTTGCATCCCTTCTTCAAATCTGGCAAGGGCACCTGCAAAGTCTGAAGCCTGTGCAAGAATAAAGGAGGCAGACCTTTTTTCAACTCCCGTTTTCTCATCAAGAGTAATGAAATTAACTTTCACCATATAATACCTGTCTCCTCTGTCATCGAAGAATATTTCAGATATCTTGGTCTTCTTAACCGCCGAGATACTGAATTCTCCGGAAATGAACGGTGTCATTTTTTCAATAATTCTTGCCTCTGCTTCTGTAAATGTTAAGGCATCAACCAGGTAAGGTTCATTTACTTTCTTTACCGACCCGTTTTCCGCCATTTTATCATAACGTACTTTACATTCAAACCAAAGTGGCATAAATATCGCGATTTTTGAGTTGTTTTATTTGTTGATTTTTATTTGAGCCTTAGAAGAGAAAAGGATCAAAAAATATTTTTATTTTATGGCAAAGATAAGCAATTTTTAAGAAATGGATTGAAATTTAAATAAAATTATTAATTTTGCTTACGTGAAGCCTAAAAGGTTCCAGTCGGCAAAAAGTGTTTCAATATTTTCTTATACTGTATTAGGAATAAGGGTTTAAGGATTATATGAATGTAGGAATAGTAAATTTCTCAAAAAGAGTCTGGAATTTATATTACGACGGATTTAGGAGCATGACTGTGGGGAAAACCCTATGGTTAATTATACTGATTAAAGTTTTTATCTTCTTTGTCGTGATGAAACTCCTCTTTTTCCCGAATATTCTTAAAAGAGATTTCCATTCTGATGAAGAACGGGCCGATCATGTCAGAAATGAACTTCTGAACAAATAAGGACAAAAAAGAGAACTAACTAAACTAAAATAAATAGCATGGATGATTTAATGACAGTCGTTGACTGGTCGCGATTTCAATTTGCTTTGACAGCGATTTACCATTGGCTATTCGTGCCTCTAACACTGGGTCTCTCTCTCATTGTGGCGGTCATGGAGAGCATTTATTACAGGACAAAGTCAGAAAAATGGCTGGCAGCCACCAAATTCTGGATGACACTCTTCGGTATAAATTTTGCCATCGGGGTGGCAACTGGTATAATCCTGGAGTTTGAGTTCGGCACAAACTGGAGTAATTATTCCTGGTTTGTCGGAGATATATTCGGTGCTCCTCTCGCCATAGAAGGATTGGTGGCATTCTTTATGGAATCAACCTTTGTTGCGGTGATGTTCTTCGGATGGGGAAAAGTGAGCGAGAAATTCCACCTTGCCTCCACCTGGCTCACCTGGCTTGGCGCTTCAATTTCAGCACTTTGGATTTTGGTGGCCAACGCATGGATGCAACTTCCCGTTGGGATGGAATTCGATCCTGCACAGATGAGAAATGTCATGAACAATTTCTGGGAACTCTTCTCCGGAGTGGCCATCAATAAATATTTACACGCTGTATTTTCAGGATGGGCACTCGCCGGAGTGTTTGTTGTGGGTGTCAGTGCATGGTTCTTTTATAAAAGAAGAAATATCCCTTTTGCTGAAAGATCTACAAAAGTGGGAGGATGGATCGGACTTGTCGGATTATTGCTTACAATGTGGACAGGAGACGGTTCTGCTGTCGAGGTAACGAAACATCAGCCTATGAAACTTGCAGCCATGGAAGGATTATATCATGGACATGAATCAGCAGGACTTGTGGCAGCCGGCATCGTCAATCCCAATAAGACATGGAATAATGCGGAAGATGAATATCTTTTTGACATAACTGTTCCTTACGGCCTTTCAATCCTTGCCAAACATGATCTGCACGCGTTTGTTCCCGGCATCACAGATATTATTAACGGCATATCGTTGGATGAAAACGGCGACACTATAAACACTGTCAGCTATGCTGAACGAATCAGACAAGGAAAATTAGCTCACGAAGCCTTGAGGGCTTATGATGTGGCCAGGGCTCAACATGATCAGGCCGGCATGATTGCAGCTGAAAAGGAACTGAGAGAATATTATCCATATTTCGGTTATGGATATTTTGATTCTGTTGAAGAAGCCATCCCGCCGGTTGGACTGACTTTCACATCTTTTAGAATAATGGTCTTCTTAGGCAGTTATTTTTTACTGTATTTCATAGTGGCACTTCTTATGGTCTACTACAAAGGAGACTGGCTGCGCGATAAAAAATGGATACAATGGATTGCAATGGTTTCTGTGCCGTTCATGTGGATCTGTTCAGAAGCAGGATGGATCGTGGCCGAAGTTGGTCGTCAGCCATGGACTGTGCAGGATCTTTTACCCACAAAAGCTGCAATCTCCGAAATTCAATCCGGATCTGTTATTCTTACTTTCTGGCTCTTTGCATTAATATTCACTGTCTTACTCATTGCCGAAGTAAGCATTATGATGAAACAGATTCATAAGAGATCACTTACTAATTTAGAAATTGATAACGCTCATTAATCATGGCTCTTGAATATCTTCAGAATTATTGGTGGTGCCTCATCGCAGTTTTGGGAGGCCTGCTTGTTTTCCTGCTTTTCGTGCAGGGTGGTCAGTCGATGCTCCTGAATGCAGGCACCGATCTCAGGCGTGATATGATAGTAAATTCCATGGGAAGAAAATGGGAACTTACATTCACAACATTGGTTGTATTCGGAGGCGCGTTTTTCGCTTCTTTTCCGCTTTTTTATTCAACAAGTTTCGGAGGTGCCTACTGGCTGTGGATTCTTATTCTCTTCAGTTTTATAGTGCAGGCTGTAAGCTATGAATATAGGAGCAAGAAAGGAAATATTTATGGCACTAAAACTTACGATGTTTTCCTTTTTATAAATGGTTGTGTAGGATGTATTCTCCTTGGGGTAGCAGTCTCAATGTTCTTCTTTGGAGCCGATTTCACAGTGGAAAGGGGGAACTTGCTGGATACCCACAGCCCAGTAATTTCCAAATGGAGCAATTCACATGGATTTGAAGCAATCTTTAATTGGAAAAACCTCATTTTGGGAGTGGCCGTGCTTTTCCTTGCAAGAATGCAGGCTTGTCTTTATATGATGAATAATATTTCTGACGACGATCAGTTTTTTACCATTCTTAAAAACAAGGCCTTCATCAATGGTGGAATCTTTGTAGTCTTCTTCTTATGGTTTCTTACCATGCTTTGTACTGCCAAAGGTTATACAGCCACAAGTAATCCGGATTATACTGTGACTGTCACGGAAACAGACTATAAATATTTCCACAATTTCACTCATTTATGGTGGGCCGGAGGCACTTTGATTATAGGTGTGGT
>JAFLTN010000140.1 GCA_022510445.1 Muribaculaceae bacterium
AGAAGGTTGTTTTGGGTATCTTAAAGAAAGCATTGAAGAAGATGAAGAGTGGGAGAATGAGGAAGATGAGGATTGGGAGAGTGATGAAGAAGATGAGGACTATGAGGATTGACTATTTTTCATAACCTTAGTTTTTCTTTGTAGATATTCCCTACAAATTTATAAAATATTTGCTAATGAACTAAAAGGTCATGATGCTTTAATTTGTATCATAACAATATAAAAAGTAACCCTCAACACTCAACTTTTGGAATTTACAGAGCGGTACGCAGACGGCTTGCAAGCGAGGCGAATGGAAATTTTTAACGATTTTTTTAATTATTTTTTGAACTATTTCTCTGTTAGTCGTGTTATAATATCAGAAAATCGTTTCATGATGTTAGGTTAGTTTGAAAGTATTATGGAAAACATAGCGGCCGATGTGAATCGTCCGCTTTTTCTTTTTTATAGGGAAATTGCCCAACCGATTAACAGGGAAAGAAAATACCGACCTGAGAAAGGCATAAAGTTCTTTTAATATCACTGTTTTTGGCAAATTGTTAGCAAAAGTAATGAGACACCTTATTTACTCCTTTGGTTATTTTAACATTTTTTATTGAATGGATTATAAAATTTATTCATTACCTTTGGTTTTTATTTTATGTGCATCTCTCGAGAAACCGCAAATGGCCCGCGGAAAGAAGAAAAATCTTCCGGCTAAATTGAATGGAAATAATATAATTTATATACTTAATTAATAAATAATGAATATGAAAAAATTTTTACTTCAGACAGCTATCCTGGCTACAACGGCATTAGGTGCCATGGCCGAGACTGGAGTGGTAGACTACTCCTATGCTGACGGAGATCTTTTTGCCTATGGTAAGGGTAAAAAGGAGGTCGTGGATGTCGCGATGTGTATAAATGATCCCCAGCTCAAGGGAATGAAGATTCTAGGCTTCAAAGCATTTATTAACACAATTGACGGTTTGAAGGAAAGTTCCCTTTGGATGTCAAATAATCTGACACTTAACTCGAGTAAAGAAAATGTGCCTGATATCGCAAGCTTTGATGTTAAGCCGGAAGTGGGCTCCTATGGAAATTATCAATTAGGAATGATGTCGGTGACACTTGACGAACCTTATGTCATCGGCGATGATCCTATATATTTAGGCTACTCTTTAAATATCAACGACATTAAAGAGGAAGGACAGCAATATCCGATTGTTTGTGCCAAAAGTCCGAATCCCAACGGTCTTTTCCTGAGATTAAGCAAGAGCATTCTTAAATGGAAAGATTATTCCTCATTGACAGGAGGTTCTGCCCTTATCATTGCAACAATTGAAGGAGAATTCCCGCCGAGCTCTTTGGGTATTCAAGGCTGTGAATCGCAATACGCGCCTATGAATGAGGAATTTACCGCTGATTTCAGAGTTTCAAATCTTGGTGCAAATCCTGTATCTTCCATCGAATACACTTATTCAGTTGACGGAGGAGCCAAGACCACCAGCACTATCGAATTAGACAATCCGATTTCACCGAGTCTTACAGTCTCCAATCTTATAAGCCTTCAGTTCAATCCGATAGCCGAGTTAGGTGAACACACAATAGACGTGACCCTTTCAAAAGTAAACGGGATAGCAAATGAATCTGTAGCTTCATCTGCTGCAGCCAAAATTACAGTGGTGCCGTTTATGCCGGTAAACCGTCCTCTTGTAGAGGAATATACAGGTCTCTGGTGCGGCTGGTGTCCTCGTGGCTGGCTTGCTATGGAATACATCAGAGAGAACTATGCCGAAACATCTGTTTCCATTTGCTATCATAGCGGCGACGCCATGGCTGTGACCGGTCAGTTCCCGATGAATGTGAGCGGTTATCCGAATGCATCGGTCAACCGTCAGGACCTTGTAGATCCTTATGCCGGTTCGTCAGGCACACATTACGGTATCGTAAATGACATGACAAAGATAATGAACCAATTCACTGAAGCGAGCATAGACGTGACGGCTGAACTGGTAGGAAAAGAAGTCAAGGCCACTGCATCTGTTCAGTTCGTGTTTGATAACGACAATGCAGATTATCAGATAGGATTCGTGCTCGTCTGCGACGGACTTTCAAACAGCACATGGGCTCAGGATAACTACTATGCCGGAGCCGGAGCTGACTATTTCGGCACTCCTCTTTATGAACTTACCACCTGGCCTTCAAAAACCTACGGACTTGTCTTCAATGATGTGGCGGTTGATATCAAGGCAACAAGAGGTATTGCCGGAAGCATACCGACACAGGTGAAGGTTGGAGAAACCTATACCGCAGATGTCACCTATAACATAGCCAACAACAAACTTGTTCAGGATGAGGACAATCTTGTAGTGACCGCCTTCTTAATCAACAAGAAAACCGGCAGGATCGTTAACTCCAACAAGTTCAGGTTCGCACAGGAAGATGCAGGTGTAAGCAATATTGCCAAAGAGGAAGCTAAGGTGATCGGAAGCGAATATTATGACCTCACAGGAAGAAGAGTGACTAATCCTGCAGACGGCCTGTTTATCAGAGTTGACAAGATGGACGACGGAACAACGCGTACATCGAAAATCATGCTTAACAGATAAGATAAATAATAAAATCTGATAAGATCGGAGGGGACTGTTTAGTTCCCTCCGACTTTTTAGTAAGAAAAGGAGAAATTATAAAGAGAGGGGTTGTCAATAACTTTTTGAAAAATTGAATTGCGAGTTTAAAAAATTAAATTGGTTTTTTATTTAACTTTACAACCGAAAACAAAACCCTATGTCCTCTCTTCAGATTTATCATGTGCCGGCCCTCCTTGATGAGGCCATCAAACTGTTGGAAATCAAACCGGAAGGTGTCTATGTTGATGCTACTTTCGGAGGTGGCGGTCATTCCCGTGCCATAATGGAACGCCTGGGTGAGAAAGGAAGACTTTTCTCATTCGATCGGGATATGGATGCCTATGAAAACAGGATGGATGATCCCAGATTTACGTTTGTTCATGGTAATTTCAGGCATATAGAGAATTTCATGAGATATTATAATGTGGGGAAAGTAGACGGAATCTTAGCGGATTTCGGAGTTAGTTTCCACCATTTTGATACTCCTGAGCGGGGATTTTCATTCCGTTATGATGCGGCTCTTGACATGAGGATGAATCAAAAGGCGGAGAAAACGGCTGCTGACTTAATAGCACTTTCTGATGAGGCAGAGATAAGAAACATACTTTGCGGCTATGCCGATTTAAAGAAGCCGGGAGCTGTGGCGAAAGCCATAGTGGCTGCACGAGGGTCAAAACCAATAGAAACTACTGCAGAACTTACTGATGCAGTGAGGAGTGCACTTGATCCGCGTCAGGAAAAGAAAGAGATGGCCCAGGTGTTTCAGGCTTTCAGGATAGCAGTGAATAATGAATCAGACGATCTTGCCGTCTTCCTGAGATCCACTGAGAAGATAATAAAAACCGGAGGAAGACTTGTGACCCTCACTTACCATTCCATGGAAGACAGGTTGGTGAAGAATTTTATGAAAACAGGTAATATTGAGGGTGTTGAAGAAAAAGATTTCTTCGGAAAGATCACATCTCCATGGAAAATGATTACTAAAAAACCGATAGAGGCTGATGCCGCGGAAGTCGAAAGGAATCCGCGGTCGCGGAGCGCGCGTCTCCGGGGGGCGGAATTTATCGGACAGGTGTCAGAATAAAATTTAAAACTAATCCTAATGTTCGGAAGAAAGAAGAAAACAAAAGAACAGGCAGAAAAGCCAAAGAATAATAAGCTTAAGGGGACACCCAAAGAGCTGATGAACGATATGCGTTACGGGCGCGCTCTTTCCCTTGAGTTTTTTCGCCAGAACGCATGGCTGTTAATGATATTCATCGTTTTGGTGATATCTTTGATGGGCTTGAGATATAAGACCAAGACAAAGATGGAAGAGATCCAGCGGCTCAACGATGAGTTGCAACGGGCACAAAGCTGGAAACTACAGGAGAAGGCGTCATATATGTCGCTTATACGTGAGGCCGAGATGAAGAAACTGGTTGATGAGCAAGGTTTAGGACTTGAGTTTCAGGAATTTCCTCCTTTCGAACTGGAGTTAGACCGGGAATAATTAGCATGACGGAGAAATAAAAGGAATTTAAGAAATTAAAACAGCATACAGATAATGGCATCCCGACAGACGGTCAGATTCCGTTACGCACTGATAACGGTATTGTTCTTGCTTTTTGCTATAGCTTTGTCAGTAAAGCTTTTCCATACCACGGTGGTCGAGGCTCCTGCATGGAACGAGAGGGCGCATAAGGAGCTGTCGAGGACTTCTGTGATTGCTCCCGAAAGAGGTAACCTGCTTGCCTCCAACGGAAATATTCTGGCGTGTAACCTCAAGGTTTACGATATTAAATTAGATTTAAGACACAACAAGGTTTTGTCGCAGACGGTTATTCCCTGGGCAAAGATCGACAGTCTTGCCGATTCCCTTGACTATTACTATCCGCGGGTGAGAAATCTGAACCAGCATCCCGATACCTTTGCCAAATATTCATGGCATACCCGGCTTAAAAAAGAATTTGAAAAGGAGCCGATGAAGAGGCCGCGGGCGTTGCGGATAGCTCAGAAGAAATCTCTCGAAGATTTCGAGATCATACGCAAGTTTCCCTATCTGAAAGACTTTAAGGGGAAAGGCTCGCGACTGCCTGTATATAAGGAAGAGAAAAACATAAGGATCTATCCTTACGGACGAATGGCCTACAGAAGTATAGGAAGAGTGAATGAAAATGCCGAAACAGGTGAGTTCCATGGATATTCCGGCCTGGAAAAAGACCTTGATACATTATTATATGGAATCCCGGGTATTGCAAAGAAAGTGGCTCTGACCTCCGGCATCTCCAACTGGATCGATCAGGCTCCGGTGAGAGGTTACGACATACTCACCACCATCGACATCGACATGCAGGATA
>JAFLTN010000141.1 GCA_022510445.1 Muribaculaceae bacterium
TGGCTAATGCAGTTGATGCAACCCAAAAGTTAAAGACTTTATATTCTTTCGGCGATTTCAAAGGAGAACTTGGAGAGATGAAAGTCAAAGTGACCATTGACAAAAAGAAAGGCACATTGACAGTATCCGACCATGGAATAGGTATGGATGCTGAAGATATTGACAAATATATTAATCAGATAGCCTTTTCAGGAGCGGAAGAATTTTTAGCCAAATATAAAGATACCGCCAATAATATAATAGGTCATTTCGGATTAGGATTCTATTCCGCTTTCATGGTTTCAAAAAAGGTGGAAATCCGTTCTCTTTCCTATAAAGAGGGAGCAAAAGCAGTTAAATGGACATGCGATGGCAGTCCCGAATATTCAATGGAGGAAACCAAAAAAGATGAAAGAGGCACCGATGTAATCCTTTATATTGACGATGAGGATAAAGAATTCCTTGAACAACAAAGGATTGACACATTATTGAAAAAATACTGCCGGTTCCTGCCGGTTCCGGTAATATCAGGGAAAGAACAGGAATGGAAAGACGGCAAATATGTTGACACAGATAAAGACAAAATTGTCAATGCAACAGAACCGCTGTGGACTAAGAAACCAGCCGAACTTACCGACGAAGATTACCTGACATTCTATCATGAACTTATGCCAGGAAGTGAAGACCCCATGTTCTGGATTCATCTAAACGTGGATTATCCTTTCACATTGACAGGAATTCTCTATTTCCCAAAAATAAAGACCAATTTCGATATTCAGAAAAACCGTATTCAGCTCTATTGCAACCAGGTTTTTGTAACCGATCAGGTAGAAGGAGTTGTTCCGGAATTCATGACTCTTATGCAAGGAGTTATCGATTCTCCTGATATTCCATTGAATGTGAGCAGAAGTTATCTGCAAGCAGACCAGCAAGTGAAGAAAATTTCAACATACATCACCAAGAAACTTGCGGAACGTCTCGAAAAAATGTTTAAGGATGATCGTAAGGCCTTTGAACAAAAATGGGATGATATTAAAGTATTCATTGAATATGGAATGCTTACAGATGAGAAATTCTATGATTCAGCCAAGAAATTCTTCCTTCTGAAAGACATTCAAGGCACATACTTTACACTTGATGAATACAGAAAACTGGTTGAAGCAGGCCAGACAGATAAAGAAAATACCGTAATATATCTTTACACCACTGATCCTAAGGCACAGTTTACCTATGTGAAGGCAGCTGAAGAAAAGGGATATAATGTACTGGTAATGGATGGTCAGCTTGATCCTCATATTGTGGGTTTATTCGAACAGAAACTTGACAAGACAAGATTTGTCAGAGTTGACTCAGATATCCCTGAAAGACTTATTGTCAAGAACAATGAAAAGGATGCCGGATTATCCCCGGTGCAGACCGATATAATGAGTACTGTTTTCAAGAGTCAGATTCCTGAAATTGAGAAAGCTAATTTCATAGTAACTTTTGCCGCCTTAGGTGAAAACGATGCACCTGCCACCATCACTCAAAACGAGTTTATGAGAAGGATGAAAGACATGGCTGCTATGCAACCCGGAATGGCATTCTACGGCGAGATGCCGGATAGCTATGAAATAATAGTAAATACAAATCAACCTTCTGTGAAAAATATTGTAGAAGATTCTACAAAAGCTCTTGAATCTGAAGTGAATCCAATACGTTCAGAAATTGACAGCCTCAACAATGAAATCACGGAAGCAAGGAAACAAGCTTCGGATAAAAAAGAGGAAGCTCCGGATCTTTCGGAAAAGGAGAATAAGGTGGCTGAATTAAGAGATAAAGAATCAAAACTTGTTTCTGACTTTGCAAAGACTCAACCGGTAGTAAGACAGATTATAGATCTCGCCCTTCTTCAATCTCATCTTCTCTCAGGTGAAAACCTGAACGAATTTATCAAGAGAAGTGTAAGCTTGCTCAAATAGTCTTAACAAGTATTTTAACAAAATACAGTAACGCTGATATAAAGCCTTCGGTTTTTAATTCAATAATAAAGATTATGCATGACCTGACGGTCATGCATAATCTTTATTAAATCTTTTATAAATAACGAAAAACCGCTAATTTCTTTAGTTTCTTGATTTATTTACATACAATGCAATATAGTTTGATGTTCTTACTTGAAAGAATCCGGAAGATCATTTTCATATAATACTGTATCACCCCGTTTCATGATAGTAGTCAGAACCTCCTGAGCCTTGTCAAAAGAATCAACTTCATAAATTTCTCCTTTAAATTCAGCCTTTCTTAATCCTTCTGAAATTGCCTCCCGATTATAGTGACCCACTATGATTGCGACATCACAAGAATCCGCCATGTGTTCCCCAAATTTTAAATTCAACTCCTTCTGTTTATGTCCGAGTTCAATCATACCTGGAGTCACAACTATTCGTTTTCCTTCATTAAACTGAGATAAGACATCAAGGGCCATTCGCGAGCCATGAGGGTTTGAATTAAATGCGTCATCAAGAATGGTGACTCCGCCCGGTGTCCTTTTTATGCTGAGCCGATGTTCAACCGGCTCTATAGAAGCCACACCCCTATAGATTTCCTCTTTACTCATTCCCATTTTTACAGCCACTATTACAGCCGCCATTATGTTAGAGACGTTGCACTCCCCTATCAATTTTGTATTCAAACTGATTTCAAAACCATTTTTTCCGACGATTTCAAATGAAGTGCCTGATGATGTATAACTTATATTCCTTGCGGTATAAGATTCAATATTTTCAGAGTTGAAATCGACATCCTTACCCACGGTGTATCTGAAAGCTTCCACATTATCCACGGTTCGATTTCGGCAATATTCAAAATCATCATTGATCACAGCGAATCCATTGCTTGGCAAAAAATCTATCAATTCAAACTTTGTCGACCTGACATTTTCAAGGGTCTTGAAAGTTTCGAGGTGCATAGGGCCCACAGCCGTTATTATTCCAATCTTAGGATGCACGAGCTCGCAAATTTCTTTTATATCTCCACTCTGTTTGGCACCCATTTCACAGATAAAGACATTATTAAAAGGCTTCAAATATTCCCTCACAGTCCTGATTACTCCCATTGTTGTGTTATAAGAACCGGGAGTCATTAAAACATCATATTTCTCGCTTAAAATTCTTTCAAGAAAATGTTTGGTACTGGTCTTTCCATAAGATCCGGTTATACCGATGACTGTGAGATCCGGCATACTTTTCAAAATCGAGGCCGCTTCATTCCAATATTTCCTGTTTATCATAGACTCAACAGGCATAAGTAATACTACCGATAAAATAACTATAAACCAGGAAAAAATTGTCATTAACAAAAGAATGGAAACCGTAAGAACAGGTCCTGAATAAAATCCCCATGCATCAGCTTTAAATCCAAGTATAAAAACATCCCATAGATATAACCCGGCGCCAATAGCAACGGCTACACTATAAATTCTCCAGACACGTCTGGTGAAAACCAAAGGTTTCTTAAATTTCTTCCTACAAATTGAAGCAATTTTATATAGTGCCAGAAGAGCTGTGAGAAAAACGACAAATCTCATGTCTAAAAGCCTGGAACAAGCTATGAAAAGCATCGCCACATCTACAAGGCGCCATGAACTTCCGATGTCATTCTTGGTGAGATATCTCCAATATCGTGGAATGCGGTAGCTGTTTTGCTGGAGCATATGAATATCATGCTTGAAATTCAGCACCAAATAACCTCCACAAATAACATAGATAACAATAAGATATGCCGTCATATTCTAAAAAAATCATTTAGATGATAGTTCAGGTTTAAAGAATTCACGTACTACGGCCTTAAAACCGGCAGGATTATCCAGAAAACTATAATGTCCGCAGCCGGCAAAAGAAACTATGCCGGAATCAGGAATCAGTTTTTCCATTGTCTTGGCGTCAGATAAAGGTGTGGCGGTATCATTATCGCCCCAGATCAGGAGAGAAGGACATTTTATCAATGGCATGATATCTTTAAGATCTTCATTCACGCATCTACTCATAACCGCCTTCATGATCCGGGAAGCAGCCTTATAATCTGCCGACCCTCCTTTATTTCTGAGGTTTTCAATTTTCTTTTCCCCCCTTTGTTTTCCCATTATGACAGGAAGAATTCTTTTAAGGGCTTTGAAAGAATATATCTTAAGATAATACTTTAAAGGACGTTTGGGTTTAATACCGGCCGCATCTATAAGAACGAGTTTTTTGACCGATACTTCGGAGGCCATTTTAATTGCTGTTCTACCACCGAATGAGTGACCTATTAAAGAAGGTTCATTTATATTAAGGGCCTCTATGAATTTCTCCATCAGATTTGCAAAATCATCCGTACCCCACACCGAATCTGGTTCGGAGCTTTGCCCATGACCCGGAAGATCAACATTAATAACCCTCATATGATCCTCAAGGCATGTAGCGATAAATCTGACTGTGGAATGATTGCATCCCCAACCGTGCATTATCAATGCAGGAGAGCCATGGGGATCGCCTGTTTCCTGATAAAAGATTTTAATTCCGTCAATTATGAGTTCTTTATCCATTTGTATGTTTAGAATCCTTGCAAAATTAGTAAAAAAAGAGATAAGAGGTGTAATAAAGAGGCAAATGCGTTTATATATAAAAATATGTTAATGATATGAAAGTTAATGCTGGATTTATTTGTAAAAAAAATTAATTAGTAGTATATTTGCAAACTCCCTATCCTCGTTTCGACGAAATACGTCGTCAAAAATATTAATCGCTTGAATTTTAGTTAATTCAAGCGCAAAAAATTTTGTTCGACCGGCAATGAATGCAAAGTGGAATTATCAACCTCTTACACCGCAACAAAAGGAACAGGCAGAAGCCATGCTCCCGCAATGTGGCGGAGAAAAGGTTGTGACTGAATTACTGATTGGGAGAGGAGTCGA
>JAFLTN010000142.1 GCA_022510445.1 Muribaculaceae bacterium
ATCCCGGTGGATACCACCTCTCCATTTTCATTAATGCGTGCCAGTTTGAAGAACCCATCTTGGTCACGGGTTAGGAGATTGCCTTCTTCGTCAACCGTGAAATGCAGGTCGCGGGTGCCGACAACTTTTATGGTAACTGTAGAGCCATCCGGCTGGATTATAGGGGTTGGATCGAGTTTTGGTGGTATTGCGTAAACTATAGATCCTGTCATCAATAGTGACAAGGCTGTTAGGACGTGTCTCGTATTTCTCATTACATTTATTTTATTCTTATACAAAAATAGTCAAAATTTATAGAACCCCAATTAAAACCATTCATTTTTACAAAAATTAAGGACTCCCGTCACGTCTTGAAGTCTGTAAGGTCTGTAAAGTCTATAAGGTCTATAAGGTCTGTAAGGGCTGTAAGGTCTGTAAGGTCTGTAAGGTCTGTAAGGGCTGTAAGGTCTATAAGGTCTATAGGGTCTATAAGGTCTATAATAAACAGAGGAGCCTCATACAGGAGACTCCTCTTATAGGAAAGCTCTAACTATTCGCTTTAAACTTTAAACTTTGAACTTTAAACTTTTAGGAAAGCTCTAACTATTCGCTTTTAACTTTAAACTTTAAACTTTAAACTTTCGCAAAGCGCTAACTATTCGCTTTTAACTTTAAACTTTAAACTTTAAACTTTCGCGAGCGCAAGCGCTCGCGAAAGCGTTAGCGTACGTAGATTTTCTTGCCCTTGATGATATAGATGCCTTCGGGAAGTCCGTTGATTGAATCGGCTACCTTCACGCCCTGGAGATTATATACGGGAGCAACAAGGTTTTCAATTTTCTGGATTTCCTTAACACCTGCATTCTCACCAATATAGTAGGTGGCTTCAATTGTATTGTTGACTGCAACATCCGCTACATTACCGAAACCGCCGCCCATGCTCTTTACAATCTGCACTGCTTCAGCACCTATAGTAAGGGTGTAAACGCCTTCTGCACATTCTGATAAATCAAAGGCCAGACCGTTGTCTTCGTAGAAATCTACATTTTCACTGAAGTAGAGATCAACTGATTCGCCTTTTTCATCAACTAAGGTCATACCAAGTTCTGAAAGATCGTAGGTATCGTCTGATGCAGAATTCAAGTTAATAGCAAGGCAGTCGTTCCAAGTAAGGGTAACTGTGGAATTTTCTTCTGTAAGAACCTTGCCTGATTCCGGATCAAGGGTATAATTATTGTCGAATGCTGCCAATGTGAATGTATATTCAAGTGCAGGATTTTCACTTTCTGTGATGTCATGAACCAACTGTTCGGCAATTTCAATCACAACATAAGGAGTGGCTTCACTGTAAACGGCTTCTACCGGAATTGAAAGTGCAGTATTACCTTTTACGATTTCAGCTTCCACCTCAACATCATTAACCTTCACTGTAATATAGTCAGCATCGGGATCATTATAGTGGATAGCATAAGGGAATGTGAGTTCCACACCGTCGATTGAGTTATAATATTTATCAGGTGACGGGGTCACTTCGATTAATTCCCTGTCGATCGGAATCCATGCGTTGTCAGGTTCGTAGTCGAATTTAATTGTAGTTTCAGCATTTGGTTTACCATCAACCAATACTATGCCTTTCGGAAGGTATAGTTGATAATAACCCGTCTCTTTCGGGGCATCGTCCATATTGAAGTTAATGCTTAAACCAATGAACCTGTTGCCGTCACCGATAGTTGTGATATTATAATTCTTGATACCTATATTCTTTTCGTTCGGGCCGGTAATTGTTGCGCCACCCATCTTACCTTCGGTCAAATCCTGGTCTACACCATCAATTTCCCAACATACTACAAAGTTATAAAATGCTGTCACTCCCGGCATTGGTGCCGCGAAGTAAGGAGTAGCGGTTGAGGGATCCATTGCTTCGTATGGGTCGCTGGTATCTAAACTGAATATATACTCACCGGCTACAGGACATTTAAAATAATAATCCTGTTTTGAAGTCAATTTATAGGTCACTGTAATGTAACCGTCTGCTCCTGCAGTGTACGAACCATCGCTATTTGCTGTAGTCTCTGTAGTAACTCTACTTCTTAGATATTGGTCGTATAGGTATTCACCGTAGATCATATCATTAGCATTTTTTTCATTAATAGAAGCGTTGGTTTTTACTGTCAAAATGCTTCCTACAGTAGTATTCTCAAATGAATACACTTTCCCTACCATAGGTTTGAATGGTGAATCCCAAACGAATTCGGTGTTGTCTCCTGTGTCACCACCACCGGTTGAACCACTTCCACCGATATTCGGTTTTTCAGTATAGAAGGTTATTGTGCCACTTCCGGGTGCTCTCCAAATATCATAAATTGTACCTTCAGTAACCTCATAAAGCGCTTTTGTTACATTGGTGTATCCGGTATAAAAGCCATATCCGGAGAATGCTCCTTCTGTAGTTCCTGTAGGCTCACCATTTGTCTCGATCGCTGATATAGCCATATCAGGACCATAACTTGCGTGAGAGAAGAGTGCGGCACCACCGGCACCTGTCATATTAACAGCACTGTCATAAGTCAGAAGAAGATAACCGTTTGACGGTGCTGTTACAGTTTGGGTTTCAGCATCGGCTTCAAAGGTTCCCATCGGGGTGCCTTCCGGTTCATTTCCGGAATCATCTCCGGTGGAACCGTTAATATTCGGTTTTTCCGTGTAGAAGGTTATTGAGCCACTTCCCGGTGCTTTCCAAAGATCATAAATTGTACCTTCAGTAACTTCATAAAGTGCTTTCGTTACATTGGTGTATCCGGTATAATCGCCATATCCGGAGAATGCACCTTCTATAGTTCCTGTAGGCTCTCCATTTGTCTCTATTGCTGATATAGCCATATCGGGACCATAACTTGCGTGAGAGAAGAGTGCGGCACCACCGGCACCTGTCATATCAACAGGGCTGTCATAAGTCAGAAGAAGATAACCGTTTGACGGCGCTGTTATGGTTTGGGTGTCAGCATCGGCTTCAAAGGTTCCCATCGGGGTGCCTTGAGCATTCGCAGAAACCGCTCCCATGAGGGCAACGGCTCCGAGCATTGTCAATACTCGCTTTCCAAAATTAGTCGAGATTTTTTTCATGCTTTTCTTTTTAAATTAATAATAAGTATAATAGGATTTATTTAATTATCACTTTCTTGCCATTTATAATATACAGACCCTTGGCAAGACCATTCAGTTCTTCTACATTCTTTGTGTCGAGCAACTTCACTCCGTTGAGGTTATACACCACGATTCTGCCATCCTGTGCTTCAGCTGCTATGCCTTCCACACCTGCTGCTCCGTTGCCGAAAACGTATGAATAGAATTCCGATCGGAGACCGCCGGCCATTACAGAACCATCTGCACTGAAACAGATGATACCTGCCACGAGAGCCTCTGTGCTTTCATATCCCTTGTCGGTTTCTTCATAAACTGTGCCCTTCAACTCTTTCTGCATCCAGGAGAGCCATGTGGGATGAGTGGATTGGATATATTCTTCAAAAGTGATATATTCATCTGCGCCGGGTAGAAGTACATAATCTACATAGTTGCCTGGATTGTAGGAAATCACTGTGCCGTCAGATAATATCTGAATAGGAATCACGGTTTTGTATTTTGAATTTATAATCTTTACCGAATTGTCGGTTAGGTCATAGAGATGTAATACATAACCTGAGGCCATATCTGTGACTCCTGAATCGGACTCGGCTGGGAGTTGTTGCGACATAGCGGCCAAAGTGCCTTGGGGATTGAGAGCCATTACGTTCAAGGCGAATTGAGAACCCGCAGTGACTTTGTTATACTGTTCCCAGTATTCATCCACTTTCTTGTTGTATTCTGCCAATTCCTGGTTATAAATCTTCAAGGCTTCCTGATAACTGTCGTATTCATCCTGATCCATATATTTCAATACATTCTTCCAAGGATCGGGGAACAGACCGTTGGATGACTCATATTTCTCCATATCTGCCTCCCAATTCGCTTTGTTTTCAGGAGTCATATAATCGGTGATGACGGGATAGAAAAGATCCGGCTCTTCCGGCCATTTTGGCAACTGAAGGTGATCGGGATTGAAGTTTTCCTGTGACGGAAGAGAATAATTCCAATTTCCGGCTTCATCTTCCTGATAGATAATAGGATAACAGAAGAAACCTGTGGCATCCATTACCTGGCCAATGATGGTCTTCCCGTCATCGCTGATACGTACGGCAGTGATAAACTGGGGGATGTCACCTAAAAAATCTTTTTCGGGATAAGGTAACTGGTTGAGTTTCTTCAAACCTCCTGTAGCGGTCATATCGCAATAGATAGGGACATTCATTGGACCCATATTTGGATTAGTTATATAGCCGCATGAGCGGGATCCGTCGGGGGTGATCGATTCCAGAGCACTATTCACATAATTTCTTAATGTGGTGGGAACGGAGGCTTTGCCGTTCTGCATAATGGCGCCCTGAAGATTGGTGGCTGTCTGGCCTACTACGATACCGTTGTTGGAAACACAGGTTCCGATACCCGGATAGTAGTTGGGATATTCCGTTTTTAATTTGTCTACGGTATTGTAGATTATAGGCATGCCCCCCTGGTCTTGGGCAACTACATAAACACCGTTGGCACTCACTTTGACTGAACAGGCGTTGGTTACGATAGCAGGCGACACTGCGTCTTGGGCAGATAAGGATGTGACTGCCAGTGCACTTGCAAAAATTAGTAAAGATTTTTTCATTATGTTTGGTCTTTTTTTTGGTAAATTTAGTTTAATCCAATAAAGGACAAAAGTAAGGAAAAAATCGTAAATAAAGAAACTCCGCCCTTAGTTTTAAGAGCGGAGTTGGGAAATTTTACAATATATCTTAAATATTTTAGAAGCGATTTCTATTTCTTATGGGTATCGGACAC
>JAFLTN010000143.1:0-280 GCA_022510445.1 Muribaculaceae bacterium
GTATTCTTAATGTTGAATAATGGACAGACTAATTTCAAATGACAAATTTTCATTCTGAAGGTCATTTGAATATGGTATCGTTATAGCTAAAATGATTACTTATATCCAGAATTTTATTCGGATGGCTTTCAAATGAGATTGGAAATAACCTCTTTTAAGGAACTCAGGATGGTAGAATTCCCTCTCAAAATTTCAATAATTTTGGCTTCAGTAAACATAGCGTAAAAGATCTGTTAATCTTGTAATTAAGTACTATAAAATTACAAAATTTTACGCATAT
>JAFLTN010000143.1:290-4826 GCA_022510445.1 Muribaculaceae bacterium
GCCAATTAGTTAATACTGCAAGTCTGATTTATCCTTTTGTGGGGAATGTCTGTTCTTTATATGGAAATAACATTAATTTACAAAGCGTTGATAGGTTTCGTTCTTAAGTTCCTTTATAAGACGAGTCCTTGAAGGTTTTGTCAGAAGATTTGTCACCTGTTCCGCTGTTAAAGTCAGGAGAGGCTTACATTCTTTTGATCCCATGTATTCCTTTACGGATTGAAGCAACCATTTCCCTTCAGGATATTTAGCGGCCTTTTCCATATCAGTCGATAGTATCAATAATCTCCCTCTCCCCACATTACATTCAATCATTAAAGCTATCCTGAAATTTCTTTCCACATTATCGATGACCTCTATGATTGGATCGAAATCTTTAGGAAGTCGGTCGATAATGATTGGTCTCGAGTGATGAATCACAGGCCACCATTGCCAGTCTGAATGGTTATCGGTCGGAAATTTTTGGAAAACAGGATGAGTATCGTTTATTAATAACCCCAAAGTTCCGGGAGAGGGTTGTAGTCCCATTTCATCACAAATGGTCCTGTACATTCTATAATTCCAGAAATCTGTTGTGAACAACGGATCAATAGAGGCATTGGCAACAAGAGCGGAATCGGGACAAAGAATAACCCTTTCACCTTTATTTAATAAGGATAAAGCTTCATCAAGATTCTTGGTGATAAATACATTTCTGACAATCGGAGCATCTTTCGGGTAAACCCAGAAATCATACTTGTTTGATGATAAGTTTGAATTGTCACGGAGATTTAAAGAGAACTTTTTCGGTTGAGAAACTTTCGGCATATCCAGACGGATGTTTCCATTCGATATAAGTCCTTTGCCGGGTTTAGCAATTATTGAACCTTCTGCAAAATCAGTTTGCCAGTCAATCAGTTTTATTGCTTCTGAATCGGAGGTATAATTAACTGTTTTAATGGGAATCTCAATCTTCTCATCATCATAAAAGCAGAATTTCGGGAATTCTGCATAAATCGCAATGTCGTCACAGGATTGCCTCCAATCTTCTGGAGATATTATTCCTTTTGAATCCATGAAAGGGTCAAGAATTCCTATTAATGATGTGCCCTGGCCCGGATAATCCTGCAGTCCGAAAAGTTGAAATCCACCAATACCCGGAGTGCGTTGACTCATCTCCATCTCTGCTTTATAAAGTTTTGCCGCCCATTTCCCCGAGGCTTCGGCAAATTTTTCATTTTTTCTTATGGTGCCAGCCTCACCGGCTCTTTTTTCAAATTCTTTGAGATTATCGGATTTTAAAATCCCCTGGTATTTTTCGGTTTCAGAAAATAAGGGATACATCTGATATTGCCCTGTTTCATGAGCTATAACCGGTACTGTTACATTATTCAAAGCATAAGAAAAAGTTTCCGAGTTATTAGGGTGATGTGAATTGAAAAATCCTCCGGTATGATCGTCAGCAAAGGAATGAGAACCACGAACAGATTTCTTTATATCATCATCGAATTTAGAAATGACGAGAAAATCCTCATCGCCGATCTGTCCGTTCATTCCAAGATAAACGTTTGATCCGTAAGTTGTGAGAATGTCAGAATCGAGCTCCTGTGCTCTTTCCATAAATTCTTTCATTAAAGAGATATCACCCCATAATTCATTTCCCACAGAAAACAATACAAAGGACGGATGTCGGGAATAAGAATCCATGATGCCTTCCAGATCTTTTTTCAGGAAACTTTCCTGAAACTTTAAATCCCGGTCAAGTTCCCCCCAGATGGGTAATTCCGTCTGGATATAAATACCGGTTTCATCTGCTGCAAGGAAGCAAGCCTCGGGAGGGGTCCAGGAATGAAACCTGACATGATTGAATCCATAACTTTTCAATGTGGAGAAATAATCGATCCAGGCTTCTTTGTTTAAAGGAGGGTGCCCAGTCATAGGAAAGACGGCGGCATTTACCGTGCCTCTGAGAAATACGGGATCTCCGTTAATCAAAAATGAATTTCCCCCTGTTTTGAATTTCCTGAATCCTGTTATTTCTGAATATTTATCTAATAATTCACCATTTTTGTCATATAGTTCTATAGTCAGAAGATATAAATAGGGATTTGCAGCCGACCAGTAATTCACTGAATCCGGCAATTCAACTAAGATATCGGGATTTGCAGTTCCTTTTTGTAAATTGACTGAAGAAATTAAAGATCCATCTAATCTTAGTTTAAGGGATACCGGGAAAGGTGAGGGTTCTGAAAAATTAATTTTGAAAAGGACTTGTTTATTTTCTGCAGTTAAGGCTGAAAAATTAACAATATGGAAAAGGGGGCGACTTTCAAGTTGGAAATTTCCTAAAATTCCGTTCCAATTTGTCTGTGTGGATTCTGAACATTCATGTGAATTATGCCTGATGCCCAAAGGGATGGAATCCTCATTATTTATCGCAATAGATATTTTATGCCGTCCCGGCGTCAAAACAGAGGAAAGATTATATCTCTGAGGAGAAGAGATATGACTGCAGTTATCAAAGGGAATGTCGTCGACCCAAAGTTTCGATGGCCTGGTTCTTTCAATGAAAAGTTCAATATACCTATCCTTCCAGCTATCCGGTATATCAATAGAATTAGAATATATGGCTTCTCCTGAAAAGGAAAATTCCCGTCTTAACTGATCTGTTATTTCTGATTCAGGGTTGTAGACTGATTTATGGGCAAGGTCAAGAGTGTTAGGGAGTAGAATAGTTCCTTCGCCCGGTATGGATAGGGGTGCTCCCAAGAGCCTGTAATCCCATTCGCCACAGAGATTTATAGTATCTCTGACAACAGAACCAGGATAACATCTTATAAAAGATATCAGGAATATAAAGAAAACACAGGATCGGCGAATAAAAAGATATTGGTAATTCATTAAATCATACCCAAATTTCAATCACAAAGTTATAAAAGAGAATGGATATAACAATAAAAAAGACAATTTTAACGTTTTAACTTTTGCAGGGTAATAAAAATGAGTTACCTTTGCATTCCAATCTGAAACAAGACTCGCTGCCAATCGGTTAAATTCGATTAATTTCGATAATGCGGGTCTAAAAGGACTTCAAGAGTCTTTTAAGGACGACTTCAAAAAGGAGCGTTGTTAAAGATTCTTTATTTTTTTTACTCTCCGGAAGTAATTCCGGTTAATTTTTTTAAACAGAAAATCTAAGATGGCAACTTATCTGACCCAGGAAGGGTATGACAAGAAGATGAAAGAGCTCAGCGAGCTTGAGGCTCAACGCCCATTAATAAAGCAAGCTATAGCAGAGGCACGTGACAAAGGGGATTTATCTGAAAATGCAGAATATGACGCTGCTAAAGAAGCCCAGGGAATGCTTGAAATGAAAATTGCTAAGATTAAGGAATTAATAGCATCCGCACGCATCATTGACGATAGCAAATTAAATACCGACGAAGTTCAGCTTCTCAATAAGGTGACTATTAAAAACCTAAAGAACGGAATGGAAGTGGCTTACACTATCGTCACAGAAAACGAAGCTAACTTCCGCGAAGGCAAAATAGCCTCCACGACTCCGATAGCCCAGGGATTGATGGGGCATAAGGTTGGTGACATTGTCAAGGTGAAAGCTCCTGCCGGGGAACTCGAATTTGAAATCCTTAAGATAGAGATCTGATTATGACGATATTCTCTAAAATAGTGGCAGGTGAGATCCCCTGTTATAAAGTAGCCGAAGACGAGAGATATTTTGCTTTCCTCGATATAAATCCCATTACTTGGGGCCATACATTGGTGATACCGAAACAGGAAACCGATTATATTTTTGATCTTGATGATCCAACAATCGGTGATCTGATGATATTTGCAAAAAAAGTGGCCGGGGCAATAAAGGCAACTATTCCTTGCAAAAAAATAGGAATGGCTGTTCTTGGTCTTGAAGTGCCTCATGCCCATATCCATCTCGTGCCTTTGAAGAATGAGGGTGATATGGATTTCAAGCATAAGATTGAAAATCCGGATCCTGCTAAAATGAAAGAGTTAAGCGAAGCCATCTCAGCTAATTTCAAAAGATAGACTTTCCTGTAAATAGGATTAGTTATAAAGAGAAGAGGATGTGTCAAAAATTGAGAGATGAATGACACACCCTCTTTCTCTATTATCTCTATCTTATTTTACCTTTTGGGAGTAGGCCGTGGACTTATATATGGCCCTTCATCTATTTACATTATTCAATTTTCACAATCTCAAATTTTGATTTATATATTATCATCAAAATTTGTTAAAGCCGGGTTAAGTACTATTAAATGGAGGGAAAGGGTAAGATAATATGGAAACTGGTTAACTTTGATTATATTTGCATAAAGAATTTCTCGGATTAAAAAATCCTTATTATTTTGATGTAGAATCTTATACCATGATACGAACCCTTCTTACCTTTCATCTAATTATAATCGCGGTTATATCCCCCTTTTCTTCTTCGGGAGGATCACTCGATTTGAATCTTGTTCCCTTACCGGTTCAAATCGAGAAGGGGTCCGGTGAATTCATATTTAATCCCGTTACTCCTTT
>JAFLTN010000144.1 GCA_022510445.1 Muribaculaceae bacterium
CTTGTTACGAGGGTAAATACCGGTCAAGGAAAGAATGTTCCTGTAAGTATCATTGTCGATGAGTTACCAACTCTTTATTTCCATAAGATAGACCGTCTTATTGGCACAGCACGAAGTAACAAGGTTTCAGTTACACTCGGTTTTCAGGAACTGCCACAGCTTGAAGCCGATTATGGTAAGAACGGAATGCAGAAAATTATTACGACTGTGGGAAATGTTGTCTCTGGTTCCGCAAGAGCCAAGGAGACTTTAGAATGGTTGTCCAATGATATTTTCGGTAAGGTAGTTCAGTTAAAGAAAGGTGTAACTATCGACAGGGATAAGACATCTATAAACCTTAATGAGAATATGGATAGCCTTGTTCCGGCTTCAAAGATATCCGATTTACCCACAGGATGGATATGTGGTCAGACGGCAAGAGACTTCATCAAGACAAAGACCGGTCGTGGAGACAGCATGAACATTCAGGAATCAGAAGAATTCCAGACAACAAAGTTTTTTTGTAAGACTGACTTCGATATGAAAGAGATTTCCAAAGAGGAATCTGAATATGTGCCATTACCTAAATTCTATAAATTTCCATCGAGGGAAGAAAGGGAAAGAGTTTTATATAAGAACTTTATTAATGTCGGAGAAGAGGTCAAACTGATGATAGCCACCATTCAGCGAAAAGACCAGGCACGTTAAAAATGAGAAAGTTCATTTTGGCTTTATTACTTTCAATGGGATTATGCTGCTTTGCAAAACCCATGAAAATTATGGAACTGCCCCCTTTTGAGAGGGCGGTTTTAATAATCAAACATTATGAAACCCTACATCAACCAAAACACTGGCCATACATCGGGTATGGTCATTTGGTTTTACCGGGAGAATCATATAAGAAAGGTTGCCAGCTGACAGAAAAGGAAGCAGACAGGTTGTTAAGAAAAGACCTCAAGAAATTCCTATCATATTATAAATCTTATGGAGAAGATAGCCTGATATTGGCAGTCCTCGCTTATAATTGTGGACCTGGAAAGGTCAATGAATCATCAGTTCTTCAGAAACTTCAAACGGGAAACCGCAACATTCTCAAAGACTATTTATCTTATTGCCATTACAAAGGCAAATTCCATTCTGGCCTTTACCGTCGCCGCTATGTCGAATATAAAATCCTATTTGAAAAGAAATAATTGGGAGAAAGATGTTTAATTAATGAACTAATACTAATTTTGCAATTAAAGTGTTTATAAAAATAGACTCATGTAAGATTAGTATGAAATATCTTTTTGTACTTATAATTTTTTTTGAATGTCTTATTTGCTTTGCCACAAACAGAGCTTTAATTGTTGGAATAGGAGAATATGATACCGATAAAACAGGATGGGAGAAACTGCATGGAGATAAAGATTTAGACCTTTTATCAGAAACATTAATAACGATAGGTTTTGATAAGGACAATATCAACACTTTAAAGAATGAACAGGCCACTAAAAGAGGTATATTGGCTGCTTTGAAATATTTGGCAGAAGAGACGAGACCGGGCGATGTTGTAATGTTCCATTTTTCAGGGCATGGTCAACCTGTGAAAGATCTTAATGGAGACGAAACAAACGGCAATGATGAGTCAATAGTACCATACGATGCCTTCAAGACTCCTAAATATAAAAACGGTGAAAAATATTATCAGGGAGAAAATCATATCATAGATGATGAGCTGTTCCCGTTATTTAATGAAATCAAGAAGAAAGTCGGCAAATCAGGATATTTCTTAGTAACCATTGATGCATGTTACAGCCGTGGAATAGAAATGGACGCATTTGGAAATCTGACACCCGAAGAACAGGCAAGAGTTTCAGGAGTCAGAGGCACCGACCATATTTTAAAGGTTGATGAACGAAGCCCTTTAAATAAAGTTGAGAAACCAGGCGGTTATTCTAAAATGGGGAGAATGACCGTGATCAGTGCATGCAGGGAAGATGAACAGAATTTTGAATATAAGGTTCCCGGAAGTAAAGAAGAATATGGGTCCTTAAGTTATTCACTTTACAAACTTCTAAGAAAAGGGAAGTCATTCAGTGATATTGAAAAATATTTTGAAAAAAAAAGTTATTCCGGTGATAAGATATTTATCCAGAATCAACATCCCAAGATTGTGGTGTATTAATAACTATGATTAAGAAGATTCTCTTAATACTCATATTTCTTTCAGGATTTTGTGGAAATATTTTTTCACAGAATCCAATATTTAACACCCCATTTGCGAAAATCAGGGAACTGGCAGAAAAAGCAATTGACTTATATGATAAAGGGGACCGAAGCGAAGAAACTTTATGGACATTACAGGAAGCCATGCTCAGGGGACAGGATTGGCTAACCACTCCTGATGAAGAAGAATTAATGTCGCAAGTGGTTGCAAGAATTTGGTCCTTAAGAAAAGAATTATATGACGTGTCGGATCAGGAACTGATGTTCCTGATGCTTAATTCAACCGTATCTACGGTGACAAAAGATAAAAATACGTTTGAGAATATACCCAATATTTATCCTGATTTTAAAGAGATTTCTTCTGATCCAAAGTCTTCGATGGCTGAAGCTATCAATTTAATGGAGAAAGGGGAGATGAAAGAGGCCGAAAAGATTCTGCTGATACTTTTCTATGACACATGGTATAATAGAAACAACCATGCAATGAAATATGAGGTTGCCAACAAATTGGGTATGTATTATTTAAAGATGCAACTACCTGAACGTTGCTATGAACTGCTCCGGACTAATAAAATAGAGATGGAGCAACGTGGCATCATAAACAAAGATTATATAGAGAATCTGGTTTATATGGGTTTCGCCCAGATGCAGAGATATTCCACTCCGATTATCGGCCATGTCTTTCTTGAAGTGGCCACCCTTTTAAGTCGCAAAACCAATTTTGATCCCGGTGAAATAGCCAAGGATTATAACAGAGTTATGTCAAACCTTAATATGAATAATGGTTTGATAGAATCCTTTATCAGAGAAAATGACAGAAATTTCTATTTCCTCACGGAAAGAGAACGGATAATACGATGGGAAAATATAAAGGATACCTGGGAAGGATTGAAAACATATTATTATGACCAGGGAAACGGTAAAAACATAGACGAACTTCTCAACGCCTTCCAGTATGAAAAACAGATTTTGTTGAGGTCTGCATTAAAAGTAAAAGACTTGCTGAAGGAATCTCAAGACAGTGAGGCAGTTTCTATGGTTGACAGTCTTCTCAACATTAAAATGGAGATGACGAGTCCAAAGGCTGCCGCAAGTTATTATGATAATCTGGAGGCTGATTATCAAAGAATCCAGAAATATCTGATGCATCATCCGGCATTAGAGAAATCATTGCAGAATAAAAAGGGAGGTTTATTATATTCTCCGGTCAGCTCCGGGAAGATTGCATCTCAGCTAAAGGAAAATGAAACCTTTTTAGATATTGGAAAAATTGTAAAAGGCAGAGAGTCAATTTATCTGGCAATAATGATAAATAAAGCAAGTCCGGAGGGTCTGATAGTTCCTTTAATCTCAGAGAAATCATTAAAGGAGTTCATTTCAATGACAGATTCAGAAGACTCCAAGACAATGGTCAGACAAAGATATGACAATAATTTCCTATATGACAACATTTGGAAGCCTATTGAAAATACAGGTTTAGTATGCGAGCGAATATTATATTGTCCAACGGACGAATTAAACGTCATAATGCCTGATGCAATCAAGAAAGGGGACGAATATTTAGGAGAAAAATATGAATTTCACATATTAAGTTCTGCAGAAAATTTAGATGATGTCAGGAATGGGGAAATATATAAACCGGAAGGAATAATTTCTTTCTGTGGAATGGATTATATTGGGAACAGGGAGGAACTTATAAGGATAGCTCAAAAATTTGGAAGTGAAAGGCCGTTAAAGAAAAATCCTTGGGACAGCGATGACTATGATAACCCCGGCATACATATAAAAACTTCAGTCACACCTCTTGATACAGAAGAAGATTATCAATGGTTAAGGGATCTTGGAAGAGAAAATGACACCAAAATAGGTCTCTGGGCAGGTGAAAGGGCAAATGAATACGTATTCAAGAAACTTGGCACTTATAAAGGGACTGTAAACATATCAACCCATGCATTCAATCTTCCAAGAGGTTATCATGAACTTGGCAATCACTATGCCTCTGATCAATTTATCAGGCTTGTTACTGTGGAACCATTGACAACTGACCTATTGCCCCTTTACCGGACAGGACTTTTTTTCAGTGGCGCGGAAAGAAGCTGGACAGGAAGAAAATATATTGATGGTATAGAAGACGGTATTGTTAATGGCGAAGAAATTTCATCATTGGATTTAAGTGGCCTGGAATTGTTGACATTAATGGCATGCAGCACCGGAGCAGGCGAAGTGGATGAATATGAAGGCATCATTGGAATAAGGAGAGCTTTCAAGATGGCGGGAGTCGGTTCTTTAGTGACAACAGCCTGGAATCTTGATAAGGAAGCGGCCATATCTTATCTTAAAATTTTCTATACTAATCTTGTAAAAGGCGAGGGAATATCCTGGTCGCACAGGAAAGCACAACTGGAGCTTATTAAGAAATATGAGGACCCTTATTATTGGGCAGTCTTCCAACTTATTGATTAAATTTTGTAATTTTGAGGGAGAAATAAATAATAAGTTGTGGACTACGAAGCAAAACTTGTAGAAATAGTTAAAAGATACGCTGATCCTGAAGGTAAATTCTATAAGCAAT
>JAFLTN010000145.1 GCA_022510445.1 Muribaculaceae bacterium
CAAGCATTTTGAGGTGATAGTACGCCAGATGATGAGAAAAGTAAATATTCTTGATCCGGGCGACACTAAGTTCCTCCCGCAACAGGTCGTTGACAAGGTTGAATTCATGGAAGAGAACGACAGTATCTGGGGTAAGAAGGTAATCACTGACAAGGGTGATTCAACCACTTATGAAAACGGTCAGATAATCACTGTCCGCAAACTTCGTGACGAGAATTCAGCTCTCAAACGCAAGGACTTGAAGGTGATGGAAGTTAGAGATGCAGTGCCAGCTACATCAGAACAGGTTCTTCAGGGAATCACCCGTGCTGCTCTTCAGACTTCAAGCTTCATGTCGGCAGCCTCATTCCAGGAAACAACTAAAGTTCTTAATGAAGCCGCTATTCTCGGAAAGACAGATAATCTTGAAGGAATGAAGGAAAATGTGATTTGCGGACATTTGATTCCTGCCGGTACAGGTCTGAGGGAATACAACCGTCTGGTTGTAGCCAACAAGGATGAATACGCTGCTCTCCAGCTTACCGACAATCCTGAAGAAATTGTCATGATCGACGAAATCTAAAATCCGAAATTTCATATAAAAAATCAGGGGCATAAATTTATGCCCCTGATTTTTATATCTACACCCATACTCATTTAGATTTAATTTAATTAACTTCGCGTTAAAATAGCCATCGAGATGATAGATAAAATAAATTCATTGAGAAATGAGGTGTCACAGGTTGTGGTTTCCTCTCCGGAAGAACTTGAAACTTTCAGGATTAAGTATTTAGCGAAAAAAGGTGTTCTGACAGCGCTGATGGAAGATTTCCGCTCAGTCCCGGCCGAACAGAAGAGGGAATTAGGACAAAAGCTTAATGAGCTGAAAAATTTTGTTTCCGAACGTTATGCAACGTTGAAGGAAACTCTTCAAGCTACAGAAACAGTCGACGTATCAAAATATGATCTTACAAGAACAGCCACACCGTTCCCGGTTGGAAGCCGTCATCCTATTTCCATTGTAAAAAATGATATCCTGAGGATATTCTCCGATATGGGATTCACAGTTGCTGAAGGACCGGAGATCGAAGATGACTGGCACGTTTTTTCCTCACTGAACTTCCCTGCCGATCATCCGGCCCGGGATATGCAGGACACTTTTTTTATCGGCCGGAATCCGGTGGATGTGCTCCTTCGCACACACACTTCTTCAGTTCAGACACGCGTTATGGAGAAGAATCAGCCGCCAATCAGGATCGTTTGTCCCGGACGTGTTTATAGAAACGAAGCAATCTCAGCGAGAGCCCATTGTTTTTTCCATCAGATTGAAGGCTTATATATAGACAGAAATGTTTCTTTTGCCGATTTGCGACAGGTGCTCCTGAAATTTGCTCAGCAAATGTTCGGTGCGGCAACAAAAATTAGGTTGCGTCCCTCCTATTTCCCATTCACGGAGCCTTCCGCTGAAATGGACATAAGCTGTGATATCTGTGGAGGCACCGGCTGTCCCTTCTGTAAAGAGACAGGATGGGTGGAAATTCTCGGTTGCGGCATGGTAGATCCCAACGTTCTGAAAGCATGTGGAATTGATCCTGAGGTTTATTCAGGATATGCTTTTGGTCTTGGAATTGAAAGGATAACCAATCTTAAATATAAGGTTAAAGATCTCCGTATGTTCAGTGAGAATGATGTAAGATTCCTTGCCGAATTCGAATCTGCAAGATAAGATGACAAGAAAACAACGATATCAAGGAGTCATAGACTGGTTTTCGGAGAATATGCCTTCTCCAACAACCGAATTGAATTATGATTCCCCGTTCCATCTGCTTCTTGCCGTAATATTGTCAGCCCAGTGCACCGACAAACGGGTAAATATGGTGACTCCTCCTCTTTTTGAAGCATATCCGGATCCGTTTAAACTGGCTAAAGCAACGGAAGAAGAGGTTTATCCATTTATAAAGAGTGTCACATTTCCCAATAACAAGACACGGCATCTTATAAATGCCGCCAAAATCCTTGCAGAAGAGTTTGGAGGAGAGATGCCGAGTGATATCGACGGATTGATGAAACTTCCCGGAGTTGGAAGAAAAACTGCCAATGTCATGCTTGCCGTGGTCTGGAATAAAGCTGCTATGGCTGTAGACACACACGTGTTTCGGGTAAGCAACAGGATAGGTCTTACCTCTAATTCCAAAACGCCGCTTTCTACAGAAAAAGTTCTCGTCGAGAACTTTCCCGAAGATATATTGCCCACTGCTCATCATTGGTTAATTCTTCACGGAAGGTATGTTTGTAAGGCGAGGAACCCGGAATGTGAAAACTGTGGCATCTCTAATATATGTCAGACTTATTTAAAAGAAGCCAAGACCTCTAAAAAGACTGATTCTACAGAAAAAGCCCTGAAGAAGTCTTCATCAAAGAAACCAAAAGCAAAAAAAGTTTAGTGTTATGTCGAAGGTTACAAGAGAAATGGCCCTTGAATACCATGAAGAGGGTAAGCCGGGTAAAATTGAGGTAGTTCCCACAAAACCTTATTCATCGCAGAGGGATCTCGCTTTGGCTTATTCTCCCGGTGTGGCATTTCCTTGTCTTGAAATTGAAAAGGATCCGGAAGATGCCTATCGTTTCACAAATAAAGGAAATTTAGTTGGAGTAATAAGCAACGGCACCGCTGTTTTAGGTCTGGGCGATATAGGAGCATTGGCGGGAAAACCCGTTATGGAAGGTAAGGCTCTGCTCTTTAAGATTTTTGCGGGTCTTGATGCTTTTGATATAGAAATCAATGAAAAAGATCCGGAAAAAGTCATAGAGATTGTTAAGGCAATCACTCCGACATTTGGTGGAATAAATCTTGAGGATATAAAAGCTCCTGAATGTTTCACCATAGAAAAGCGTCTGAAAGAGGAATGTGAGATTCCTATCATGCATGATGATCAGCATGGCACTGCAATAATTTCAGGAGCCGGTCTGATTAATGCTTTATTAATCCAGGGGAAAAAAATAGAAGATATCCGGCTTGTGGTGAATGGAGCCGGCGCCGCTGCCATAAGTTGCACAAAACTATATGTCTCTCTCGGAGTCAGGATTGAAAATGTTGTGATGTGTGATTCCAAAGGCGTTATAAGAACTGACCGCACCGACATTAATTCTCAGAAACGGGAATTTGCTACGACAAGAGATATTCATACCCTTGCGGATGCATTAAAAGATGCGGATGTTTTTCTGGGATTAAGTGTAGCCGGTGTGCTCACCCCGGAAATGATTCAGTCAATGGCTCCAAAACCAATAGTTTTTGCACTGGCTAATCCGGATCCTGAAATTTCTTATGAACTGGCAATAGATTCGCGTCCTGACGTAATCGTCGCTACCGGTAGGAGCGATTATCCGAATCAGATTAATAATGTGATAGGTTTCCCATATATTTTTAGGGGCGCATTAGATTGCGGAGCCACAGGAATAAATGAGGAAATGAAGATTGCTGCTGTTTATGCCATAGCTGATCTTGCGCGGCTCCCGGTTCCGGCAGTCGTAGACGAAGCTTATGGCAGAAACAATATTAAATTCGGCCGTGATTATATCCTTCCTAAACCTCTCGACCCCAGGCTTCTTACTTCCGTGGCACCGGCTGTTGCTGAAGCGGCGGCTAAATCGGGCATTGCAAAACGTCCTATTAAGAATTGGGATCTTTATCAGGAAAAACTGAGAAGTCTGATGGGTGATGATGGCAAGATGATGCGGCGTCTCGTTGAATTGGCTAAAGAAGACACTAAACGGGTTGTTATCTGTGAGGGTAATATGGATAACATGCTTAGGGCCGCCACCAGAATGGCTCATGATAAAGTTTGCCGTCCCGTAGTTCTCGGTAATGAGGAAATGATTGAAAAACGAGCCAATCGACTTGGTCTTGATATGACGGGTGTAGAGATTATCAATCCGCGTCATGACCGGGAAGAGGTGACAAGACACCGTTATGCCACAATCCTGGCAGCCAAAAAAGCCCGAGACGGTTTCACCTATGATCTTGCATTAGAGAAAATGTTCGACCGTTCTTATTTTGGAATGATGATGGTTGAAGCCGGTGATGCCGATTCTTGTCTTGTAGCCACCTATTCAGCCGGAGAATCAATTGCCGGAGATATGGCTTCAATAATAGGTATCCGTGACGGGTACAGCCATTTTGCTACAATGCATATACTTAATACAAGGAAGGGCACCTACTTTATAGCGGACACTGCCGTTAACCCTGACGCTGATACCGATGCATTGGTAGATATAGCGCGTCTTAGTGAAAAGGCGGTAAGATTCTTTGCTCAGGAACCTGTTCTTGCCATGTTGTCCTATAGTAATTTCGGATCGTCAAAGAGTCCGGAGGCTGCTTCAGTTGCCGATGCGGTTAAAATATTACACGAAAAATATCCGGGAATCATGGTCGACGGTGAAATGCAATTTGATTTCGCATTAGACACACATCGTCGTGACGAACGTTTTCCTTTCAATAAAATCAAAGGTAAGAGAGTCAACACTCTGATCTTCCCGAATCTTACGGCTGCCAATGTGACGGGTAAAATGCTTCTCAGCATGGGAATCGGTTCTATAATAGGTCCGATTCAGATTGGACTTAGAAAACCGGTTTATTTCATCAACGGTAATGCCACCGCGAGAGAGATTTATGATATTGCAACTATCTCCGCAGTAGAAGCATCGGTTTCTCCAAGATAAATTCCAAATAAATTTCAAAATAAAAACGAGGGTGTGGCAAATCACTTTGACACACCCCCT
>JAFLTN010000146.1 GCA_022510445.1 Muribaculaceae bacterium
CAGGCAAGACTATGATAATGTGCATATCGGCATACGAAATGAAACGATTGGGATTAGTGGAGAAGCCTATGATTATAGGACTTAAAGCCAATGTGCATGAAATAGCCGATACATTCATGAAAGCCTATCCCTCTGCAAAGGTTCTATATCCGGGCAAAGATGATTTTACACCGGCAAAGAGAAAAGAGGTCTTTTCAAAAATTGCAAACAATAATTGGGATTGTATCATAATGACCCATGAGCAGTTTTCCAAGATACCGCAGTCAGAGGAAACAATGCTTGAGATATTTTATGAGGAACTTGCAGACGTGGAAAGAAGCCTTGAAGCTCTGGAGAACTCAACAATGAGATACCGTAGCCGTGCAATGGAGAAAGGTCTGCAAAAGAGACAGGAGAATCTGAAAGCTAAATTGGCCGAACTGAAACAGAGCATATCCGAGAAGAAAGATGAGACACTTGATTTCCGCAGTATGGGAATAGACCATATCTTCATTGACGAGTGCCACATGTTCAAGAACCTTATGTTTCAGACCCGACACACAAGGGTAGCCGGTATCGGCAACACAAAAGGCTCCCAACGTGCCATGAACCTTTTATTTGCGATAAGGGATATTCAAAGACGGACAGGCCGTGATTTGGGTGCCACATTCCTGTCCGGTACGGTGGTTGTGAATGCCTTGACCGAACTTTATGTGATGTTCAAGTATCTTAGACCCAATGAACTGAAAAGACAGCGTATAAGTTGTTTTGACGCTTGGGCTGCTATCTTCACTAAAAAGACTGCTGACTATGAACTGAATGTTACAGGCTCTATCAAGAGAAAAGAGAGATTCAGGACTTATATAAAAGTTCCCGAACTCGCCGCATTTCTCCGTGAGATAACCGATTACCGGACTGCCGACATGATTAACCTTGATGTTCCGGAGAAGAACGTGCGTTTTCTATCCCATGCACCGACCCCACAACAAGAGGATATGATTAAACGCTTGGTTACTTTCGCTCAATCCGGGGAATGGTCTGACTTGGGTCTTTCCTCTATGCCACCGGAAAATTTGGATAAGGCAAAAATGCTTATTGCCACAAATGTGGCTCGTAAAATGGCTCTCGATATGAGGTTATTGGGCGATAAGTTCAGCGATGATGAAGCAAACAAGGCTTCAATCTGTGCCGACACTATCTATGACTATTACATTAAGTCAAATGCAAACAAGGGAACACAGTTTGTTTTCTCCGACCTCTCTACATACAGACCGGACTCATGGAACATTTATGTTGATATTAAGGAGAAACTTATAAGGCGTGGCATTCCGGCTGATGAAATCCAGTTTATCCAGTGTGCAAAGACCGAAAGGGCGAGAAAAAGACTTTTTGAGGATATGAATAATGGCAAAGTCCGTGTTTTGTTCGGTTCAACCTCTATGCTTGGCACCGGTGTGAACGCACAGAAAAGAGCCGTGGCTGTGCATCATCTTGAAATACCTTGGCGACCTGCCGACATGGAGCAAAGAAACGGCAGAGCTGTAAGAAAAGGCAACACCGTGAAACTTTGGGGCGGAAACGTGGTTGATGTGGTTATCTATGGAACTGAAAAGACACTTGACGCTTACAAGTTCAATCTTTTGCGTAACAAACAAACGTTCATCAATCAGATAAATAACGGCACTATCGCCGTGAGACGCATTGATGAAGACTCTATGGACGAGGACAACGGAATGAACTTTGCCGAGTTTGTCGCTATCCTATCGGGCAATACAGACCTTCTGAACAAGGCTAAACTTGACAACAAGATTATGCTGCTTGAAAAGGAATATTCCATATTCAAGAAAGAACGCAGCAGATCCGAAAGGAAGATAGCAACGAACACCCAGGAGATTGAAAAGGCTAAATCCTTTATCAGTTGTATGGAGATAGATTACAACTATTTCAAGGATTATAAGGGAGAAAGGATTGTAAGACTTAACACAATCGGAGAGTCAGCCGGAGAAGAGTTGGGGCGTGAACTGCATAGGATTTCAAGAACAAACCGCAGTAAGGATAGAACCCTGATAGGCTCTTATATCGGATTAAATCTGTCTGTACGCAGTGAGTATTCCATAGCCGGTACTTTCGACCGTAATTTATTCTTCGTTCAGGGAATGACGGGCATAAACTACAAGTGCGGTCAGTATGGCTCTTTGCCACAAGGATTTGTTGAAAGTTCCTACTATCCCGAAAGGACACTTGAAAATATCCCCTCTATAATTGAACGCAAAACAAAGGATATTGCAAGGCTTGAAAGCGAACTCCCTACATTAAAGAAGATTGTCAGCCGTCAATGGAATAAAACCGCAGAACTTGAAGCATTGAAGAAAGAGTGTGCAGATCTGCAACGCAGAATTGATGAAAGCCTAAAGGCTGTAGAGAAAGGGGAAACTCCGGAACAGCCTAAACCTCAAATGCGGGATGAGATAGCGGCATAACGAATTTATCCTATTTCATATATTTAACCTTTATTCCCTGTCCGATTGTGAAATTAGACAGGGATTTCTCTTTGAGTTTACAGAAACCGATTTTATGGGCGGTCGAATTTTCATGTCATCAAATTCGACGCGACCATTTATAAAATTCTCATTTTACTGTCCTAACAGCAATTTTCTTTCTTCTCCCACAGTTATGGGTGTTGAATGACCTGAATACAATAAGGTATCTTTTGGCAAACTAAGTACCTTTTCTATCAATGATATTTCCAGATCCTGTCTGTTGCCACCGGGGAAATTAGTCAGACCGGGTCCATGCTGGTAAAGGGTATCTCCTACAAATGCCAGTTTGTCTTTGGGACTATAGAATACCACCGAACCGGGTGTATGACCGGGTGTATGAATCACATCAAGATAAAATTCCGGATTCTCATCCAGTTTTATCCTGTCGTTATCTTTCAAGAGTTGATAACCCTCAATGATTATGCCTCTGCCATAATTCCCACTGAGATTGTAATACGGATCTTTCAGGTATAACTCATCATCACCATGTATTAAAACCGGGATATTAAGATGTTGTTGAAGATAAGTAACGGCTCCGATGTGATCCATATGTCCATGAGTCAACAGTATCTTTTCTATCTTCCATCCGTTCTGTCGGATGGTGCTATATATCAGGTCTGCCTGTGCTCCCGGGTCAATCAGAAAACCCGCACCGGTTTTGTCATCGATATAGAAATAGGTGTTTTCTGTAAAAACACCCGTTACAGTTAGTTCCTTAACCATTACTTGAAGAATTTATATTTCGCAACCTTCAGGTCCGCATTTATGGGCTTTTTCTCCAGAATCATTGCTTTGTCTTTTCATTGCTCTCTCAAGTGCAGAAACAAATCCTTCCTGTGACAAGGCACCCGGAATTGCAAACTCACCGTTGAAAATCATGAATGGCACACCTCTTACTCCCAATAGAGAGGCCTCTTTTTCATCTTCTCTGACTTGAGGGGCATAACTCTCCGTGACCAGAACATCATCAATGTCTATTTCTTTTAATCCGGACTCCTTGCCTACATTCCGCAATACTTCAGGATTAGCCAAAACAAGACCTTTTGTAAAATATGCGGAAAATAAATTCTCGTTTAGTCTTGCCACGGTTTCTCTGTCATATAGATCTTCAGCCAGTTTCATAAGTCGGTGGGCATCGAAAGTGTTCGAATATTGAGAATCCTTATACCGGAAATCTATTCCTAATTCCCGGCCCAAGGAAGAAATTTCTTCCACTCTATCCAGGGCTTCCTCCAGAGTCAGTCCATATTTCTTTGCAAAACGTTCCGGAGTCTTTGAGGTGACTTCCCGGTTACTATAAGGATCCAGTTCATAGGCCTTGTACTCGATTTCAACATCATTCTGAAGACCTAATTGCTTGATGGCATTCTCTAATCTTCTTTCTCCGATATGACAATAAGGGCAAGCGAAGTCGCTCCAAATTTTAATTCGTATCATAGTTTTTTAAAATAAAGTTTGTATTAAAACAAATTGGCAATCCAAAGGGTTTTCGGACGGTCGGCTTCGTTTTGAAATTGTCAAGGAGAAGCAGAAGTGATGTAAAGCCTCCTTTCTGATTTCAATGCCCGAACTTTTCGCCGCATGGCCGTGGATGAGAAACAGTAACCGTTTCACTTTCACTCTTCACTTTTTCGCACGCTCAACACTACGAGTTCAGTAAAGCCGTTTCCCGCTACTCATCTTTTTCCCGGCTATGTGGCAGTTCCGGCATCTCAATCGAGGCTCACATCACTTTTTCCTGCTCCTCCTTTTATGCAATCCTACGAAACCTCCCACCCGAAAACAGATAAATTCAATGCCCGGAAGATTTGAAAATGATCTCGGCACTTTACTCCGTGTATTCACACCGAGTAAATGATGTCCCGATTTTGTGATAATATTATTGCTCTAATTCCCAATGTCAAAGCCAACCAATTTTACATCAGAGACCGGGGAGTCTCGATGTCTGTCGGTTAGCTTTCACATTACCTGAGCATAAATGAATTAATGAAAAACTTGATTTCTCCAAAATCTGAAATAAGGGGTGAATAACTGAAAGTTAGCTATATAATTGATTTTCTTTCATTCAATTTCGCTTCTTCGGCAGGATGTTTCATTGTGCGAAATTACTGTGGACGGTGGAATCGCCAAGTGACACCAGGGCTTGCGGTCGGTGTCCTTGACGGCAGCCTTCCACAAATTTTATTCGTTCCTCAAAAATTTGGGTATTCCGTCTATCGGCCACTGACTGCACACT
>JAFLTN010000147.1 GCA_022510445.1 Muribaculaceae bacterium
GTTTGTTTATCCTCGTTCCTGACAAGGCGGAATATGAGACTGGATTTCAGGCATGGGTTGAACGAATAGGGAATTTAGCTTCTCAATTAGCTGCAAAAGCTATTTTCCTTACATATCCTGCCACTAAAGATTTCATTAAATCGATATTGACTTCTGAAGGTTATTCTATTCGCCAGGAATACCGTCAGCTTTCTTCCTGGGATGATTTTATCATTCACTCAAAGGATATAGGAGAAGATGATCTTTTTATAATTATTGGTGCCAGAAAAGATTCCATCTCCTACTCAGCCGATTTGGAGAGTCTTCCTTCCCATTTGCAAAAAAACCATTCCCACGACAATCTTTTGGTGATTTATCCGGAGCAATTCGGAGGCCGGTCAATCTTCCGTTCCGGAATCTGATCTATTAGCGTAGGGACATTTATTCTGTTCTAAGTGAACTAACCGGATTAGCAGTAGCTGCTTTATATGAACGAAGTGTCACTACGCCTGTTGTAATTAGCAGCACAGCTAAAAGAGCTACGAAAAATACCCATATATAAATCGGTGTCTTATAGGCATATGATTCCAGATAGACAGAGATAATCCACCAACTCAAAGGCACCGATATTATGAAACTTATTAAGATAATCTTAATGAATTTCATATTGAACATGCCAAGAATCTCTACTACTGTTGCCCCGTTGACACGTCTCACACCTATCTCTTTTTTTCGTCTCTCTGTGTCAAACATAACCAGACCGAAAACTCCCATCAAAGAAATTATTATTGCCAATAATGTAAAAAGATTGATAAGTTTTGAGAGATTTTTCTCCTTGGCATATAGATTCTCAATAGAATCATCCAATGAATCCACATTCCAAAGAGATTGATGTCTTTCAGGATCCAGTTCACTCAAAATCTTGATTATATTGTCTTTTACTTCCAAAGGATTTACATTAGGATTTGTCCTTACATATAATTGCCTGAAAGGACGCCATGGATATTTACCGAACTGGTAAAAACAGAAAGCACCTCCTGTTTCTCTCAATGGCAAATAATTAAAATTCTTTGCAAATCCGATTACTTCAGCAGGATGGTCGTCATCGAGATGACCCGTGAATCTGTCACCGACTTTTATACCGAATTTGGTGCGCGCTTCTTCATTTAATATAAAGAGTCCGTTCTCAATCTCCTTGTCAGATTCCATAAAATCTCTGCCTTCCACCACCGGAATATTCATAAATTGCAAGAAATTCCATGCCACCGGATAAGATTCAAAATGAATGGTTTCACCATTCATTTCTCTTCCCCACCCCATTCGTCCGTTAGCCACAATAGGTCCGTCAGCCCAAGTAACATCATACACTGAAGGGTCTTCTCTTAAACGATTTTCAACTAATTCACTTTTTATTGCTATAGTAGGTGAAACTTCTACTGTCAATAAGTTGTCTTTATCAAACCCAAGGTCATGCTGCAGGAGATAGTGCCTTTGTTGGTTTACAATAATTGCACATACCATCAGTATTAATGAAATAGTGAACTGAAATCCTATCAATCCATTTCTGAATCCATTCCCTCTATTTGACGATCCTATAAATCCCCGAATTGCCAGACCCGGATTAAACGATGTGATGTATATGGCAGGGAAAAAAGAAGACAAAATTGCAATTATTATTGCTGCTCCTATTGTTATGAAAGTCATGCCCCAATGATGGTTAAACAAGACAGATGTGCTTATCAGACCGGAATATGGAGAATGTGAAAAAATCACTACCAATACAGCTCCCAGACCCAAAGCGAGCACCACATAAATTGTTGACTCCCAAATCATCGAAAGCACAAGTCTTGTTCGGCTGCTACCCATTATCTTTCTTGTGTTAACATCTTTCAACTTCACCGGGATCAAGGCGAAGAAAAAATTTATATAATTGATAAATGCTATAATAATTACAAGAATTGCGATTCCTAATAGAGTGAATGTAGTGGCTTTGTTACCTTTTAATCCAGCGGATCTCAATATTGGATTATAGTAAGTCTCTTGAATTGGGAAAAATCTATATCCCCTTTCAGAGATCCATTTTTCAGCATCATCTTCACTAAAGCCGTTGTCAGCAGTCAAACTCTTTTTCAAATAATCATTAAATTCCGAATTAATTTCTTTTTCCGTATAGCCGGAATGGAATTTTACATAATATTTGTAACCCCATTCACTTTGATTATCAATATTCTTTTCCCCGAAGTTAGAGAGCGCATCGTGAAGATAAAAATCGCTATTGTCGGGCATATCTTTATAAACTACTGCAATAGTGATGTCTTGAGGCTTTTGATCTGAATAGAAGTCGGTTGAACCCAATTTCAGATGATCCCCGGCATGAATTCCCAATTTGGAAGCCATGGATTCCGATATGGCAATCGAGGTGTCTGTCCAATCTTTCCAGCTTCCTTCGATAGCTTCATAGCCGATGGTTTCTATCGCATCCAGCGTTGCTATTGAAGTTTTTATATTGATAGGTTCAGTTTTTTCGGTTAAGTAAACTTGATAGGGGAAACCCCATGGCTCGATAAGACCGCCTTTTTCAATCAAAGGGAATTCCTTGATTATTTCTTCTGAAATGGGACGGTTTAAATATGTACCAAATTTCCCTTCTTCATACCAATCTTTAATAGCAAATGAATAAATCCGTTCACTGTCTTTGATATCATGATTATATGTCAGATCATAATGCACCTGGACAATTATTATATAAAGGGCAGCAAAAGCAAAGGTAAGTCCGATTATATTGAGAAAAGTAGAAACTAATGTAGTTCCTTTATGAAACAGTTTCATAGTTATTATTATAAATTATTTGATATGTCGGAGACGATTTTACCATCGAGGAGGTCGATGGTGCGTTGGGCTTTCGAGGCATCTTTGGGAGAGTGGGTCACCATCACTATAGTTGTACCCTCCTGATTCAGTTCTGTCAAGAGGTTCATTACCTCAAGACCATTCTTTGAGTCAAGATTACCTGTGGGTTCGTCGGCCAGAATCAGTTTAGGATTTGAAACTACCGCTCTTGCGATTGCCACACGTTGTTGCTGGCCTCCGGAAAGCTGACGGGGAAAATGCTTGGCTCGGTGACTGATATTCATTCGCTTCATAATCTCAGTCACCATCTTCTTTCTCTCAGATGAAGAGATATTCAGATACTTCAGAGGGAGTTCGATATTTTCAAACACATTCAGTTCATCAATAAGATTGAAACTCTGGAAAACGAAACCGATGTTTCCTTTGCGGAATTTGGTCCTCTCTTTTTCCTTAAGCCCGGCTACTTCTGTATCTCCGAATTTATAACTTCCACCTGAAGGATTGTCAAGAAGTCCGAGAATATTGAGAAGTGTAGATTTACCACAACCTGAGGGTCCCATGATTGCTACGAATTCTCCATCCTTTATTTCCATTGAGACTCCATTAAGGGCTGTTGTCTCAATTTCGTCTGTACGAAATATTTTTGTCAGATTTTCTACTTTTATCATGATTCTTAATTTTTTTGTGTGTGTATTATTTTTGAAATTTCAAAAGATGAGAGTTTCATTATCTCCGAAGCGATCGTAGGAAGAGACAATTACCTGTTCGCCGGGTTCAAGACCCTCCGTCACTTCATAATACTGCGGATTCTGTCTCCCTATTTTAATTTCACGTTTAGTTGCTTTGTTTCCATTCTTATCAAGCACGTATATCCATCTTCCTCCCGTTTTCTGATAAAAAGTTCCACGAGGAATGATAATGGCGTCTTCGGGCTGACCTAATTGAAGGTCAAGATAGTAGGTCTGACCACGACGTAAATTCTCAGGTCTTCCATCTTCAAATTTGAAATCTGCTTGAAACTTGCCATCCCTGACTTCCGGATAAACTTTCCTCAACACCACATCAAATTTTTTCCCCTGGCGGTCGAAATTGGCCATCAAACCTGGCATAACCCTGTCGATATAATGCTCATCTATTTTAGTTTCCAGTTTATAACTGTCCATAGAATTTATCTGACCAATCATTGCTCCTCCCACCACTGACTGACCTAAATTTACATCCAAAAGACCTAACTCTCCATCAATCGGTGCCCTTACAATTAATTTTTCTTTTCGACCCCTTATCATTTCCATATTTAACCGCATATTCCCGAGACTCTGCTGCATCTGCTGAATTTCAACACTACGATAAAGAGAGTCTTGAATCGATCTTTCCTTTACCAACTGATATCTCTTTTGGGCGAGTTCATAATCCTCTTTCGCCTTCAGATAGCCTTCCTTAGAAATCAGTTTATCTTTATATAATGCCTCCTGTTGCTTAAAATTACGAAGATTCCTCTGAACTTCCATTGATAGCTGTAGTTCTTCCTGTCGCACTGAAAGTTTCTGCTGCTCCATTTGTATAATAGTATTACGGAGAATATTTTCTTTTTCGGCAAGTTCCGCCTCTGCATTCAAAATCTGGAGATCAAGATTATCGTTTGATAGGATCAATATAGGATCCCCGGTTTTTACTTGTGAACCCTCCTCAATCAATATTTCCTGGACTATCCCCCCTTCATGGGGTGACAACGGGACTGATA
>JAFLTN010000148.1 GCA_022510445.1 Muribaculaceae bacterium
GTCGGAGGTGCAATAGCTTATTTTGTGGGCAACTCTTCAAAAGACACTGCATTGAATGATGCGCGCCGTGACAGGGGAACTTTAATCGCTTCCGGATTGATTGCCGGAGGTGCTTTGTTTGGTGTTTTCGCCGCTATTACACGTTTCTGTGGTTTCGAATATGAGACTCCGGGATCGCTCGAATTAACCCAGATTCTCGGTTGTGTGGCCTATCTCTTGCTGATTGCTTATTTCATTTGGGACAGTAATCGTGCCAAACTAAAATCTTAACTGTGATTTTTTGCTCTTTTCTGCCCTTATATTCAATAACTTAACAATAATCAACTAAAAACCAAAATATATGCCAACAAAACCTTTCCATTATCAGGAACCATTCCCTATTGGTCCTGACAAAACAGAATATCAGCTTATTACAAAAGATTATGTAAAAGTTGAAAACTGGAACGGCCATGAAATGCTTGTAATCCAGCCCGAAGCTCTGACACTTCTCGCAAATATAGCAAGTCATAATTGTTCCTTCATGCTTCGCCGGGAACATAATGAAATGGTTGCCAAGATTCTGCACGATCCCGAGGCTTCAGACAATGATAAATTTGTGGCTCTTACAATGTTGAGAAATGCTGAAGTGGCTGCAAAGGGTGTCCTTCCTTTCTGTCAGGATACGGGGACAGCTATCTGTTCCGCCTATAAAGGACAGCATGTCTGGACAGGTTGTAATGACGAGGAGAAGATTTCTTTAGGAATATACAAGACGTATACAGAGAATAATCTTCGCTATTCTCAAAATGCTCCCCTCAATATGTATGATGAGGTGAACACCGGATGCAATCTCCCGGCCCAGATAGAAATTCATGCCACTGAGGGTAATGAATATGAATTCCTTTTCATTGCCAAGGGTGGAGGTTCTGCAAACAAAACCTATCTTTATCAGGAAACAAAAGCTATTTTAAATAAGAAAACACTTGTGCCTTTCCTGATTGAAAAGATGAAATCGCTCGGCACTGCTGCCTGTCCTCCTTATCATATTGCTTTCGTAATTGGAGGCACTTCTGCTGAAGTGAACCTGGCCACAGTAAAAAAGGCTTCTGTTAAATATTACGATAATCTGCCAACAAAAGGTAATGAATACGGTCAGGCCTTCCGTGATGTAGAACTTGAAAAGGAACTTCTTGAGGCTGCCCATAATATCGGGCTCGGAGCTCAGTTTGGTGGAAAATACTTTGCTCATGATATCCGGGTTATCCGTTTGCCGCGTCACGGAGCTTCCTGCCCGGTGGGAATGGGTGTAAGCTGTTCAGCCGACAGAAATGTCAAGGCAAAGATTAATAAAGATGGCCTATGGATTGAAAAACTCGATGAATTCCCCGGAGAACTTATCCCTGTAGAACTCCGCAATGCCGGTGAAGGGGAGGTTGTGAAAATCGATCTGAACCGTCCGATGGAAGAAGTTCTTGCAGAATTGAACAAATATCCTGTTTCCACACGTCTTTCTCTGAAGGGTACTATAGTTGTCGGTCGTGATATTGCACATGCTAAAATTAAGGAACGTCTTGATGCCGGAGAACCAATGCCGCAATATCTCAAAGACCATCCGATATATTATGCAGGTCCTGCAAAAAAACCGGAAGGTATGCCGTCCGGTTCCTTCGGACCGACAACCGCCGGAAGAATGGATCCATATGTTGATCAGTTCCAGGCTGCTGGCGGCTCAATGGTCATGATCGCTAAAGGTAACCGTAGCCAACAGGTGACAGATGCTTGCAAGAAACATGGAGGTTTCTATCTTGGTTCAATTGGAGGCCCGGCAGCTATCCTTGCTCAGAATTCCATAAAGAATGTGGAGCTACTTGAATATCCTGAACTTGGAATGGAAGCAATCTGGAAAATAGAAGTAGAGGATTTCCCGGCATTTATTCTTGTCGACAATAAGGGTAATGACTTCTTTAAGCAGATTAAGCCTCGTTGTCCGCTTGACACTTGTAAATAAAAGTCTGTTTATAAATGAAAAAGCTGATTTCTAATTTACTCCGGGGTGCCGGTTTTAGTATTGCTGCTCTCTTTTCGCTATCTTTAGCCGGGTGTGGTTCAGGAAACGGAAACTTTGAAACCAGAACATTTGAAATAGGTCAGGGCACTTTTCTCCGGAACGGTGAGCCTTTTGTGATAAAAGCTGCGGAACTTCATTATCCCCGAATCCCGAAAGAATATTGGGATCAACGGATTAAACTTTCTAAGGCTTTGGGTATGAATACAGTGTGTCTTTACACCTTTTGGAATGTTCATGAACCCAAAGAGGGCCAGTTTGATTTTTCCGGTCAGAATGACATACGTGGTTTCATAGAATTATGTAAGGACAATGGCCTCAATGTAATTCTAAGACCGGGCCCCTATGTTTGCGCTGAATGGGAAATGGGGGGCCTTCCCTGGTGGCTGTTGAAGAAAAAGGATATACAGTTACGGGATAATGATCCTTATTTCCTTGAAAGAGTTGATGAATTCCAGAAAGCACTTGCTCAGCAGGTGGGAGATCTTACTCTTGCTAAAGGTGGCCCTATCATCATGATTCAGGTGGAAAATGAATATGGCTCCTATGGCGAAAATAAAGAATATGTCTCCAATATCCGGGATATGCTCCGCAAGAACTTCGGCGAAGACATTGTCATGTTCCAGTGTGACTGGTCGTCGAATTTCACTTTGAATGGACTGGATGATCTGGTGTGGACAATGAATTTCGGTACCGGAGCCGATGTTGACAGTCAGTTTGCTAAACTTAAGGAACTGCGTCCGGAATCCCCGTTGATGTGTTCTGAGTTCTGGAGCGGCTGGTTCGACAAATGGGGTGCCGCACATGAAACGAGACCTGCTGACGAAATGATCAAGGGTATTGATGATATGCTTTCAAGAGGCATCTCTTTCAGCCTTTATATGACTCATGGAGGTACAAACTGGGGCCATTGGGCAGGAGCTAATTCTCCGGGCTATGCTCCGGACGTCACATCTTATGATTATGATGCTCCTATCAGTGAAAGTGGTCAGACCACTGAAAAATATTGGGCGTTGCGAGATCTTCTTGCCAAATATAGCGATGGGAAACCATTGGCAGAAGTACCCGCTCTTATAGAGCCTGTTAGCATCGACCAATTCTCTTTTTCAGAGTTTGCTCCAATTTATGTGCCTCAACCTAAGGTGTCGGAAGAGATCATGACCATGGAAGATTTCGATCAGGGATTCGGAAGCATTGCCTATGAAACAAAGCTGCCGGCAATTAAGGAAGGAACAATACTCAGTGTTAACGAACCTCATGATTTCGCCCAGATTTTTATCAACGATAAATATGTGGGTAAGCTTGACCGCCGGTATGGGGAAACGGAACTGACCTTAGGGAAGTATCCGGAAGGTTCTAAGCTTGTGATATTGGTAGAGGCTATGGGCCGAATTAATTTCGGTGTGGCAATCAAGGATTATAAGGGAATAACCAGCAGTGTTTCATTGAACTATAATTCGAATGGCAAGGAAAGTTCTGAAGAATTGAACGGCTGGAAAGTTTATCTTATACCAGACGAAATGTCTTTCTATGAAGGTTTGAAATTCCAGTCGGTATCTTCGATTGCCAAAGGTGAAAACGGCAGATACCCGCGTGGAGCTTATAAAGGTAAATTCAATGTTGAAAAACCATCTGACACATTCCTGCTTTTTGAAACCTGGGGTAAAGGCCTCGTCTATGTGAATGGTCATCCTCTCGGAAGAATCTGGGATATTGGACCTCAACAGACCTTGTATACCCCCGGCACCTGGCTCAAAGAAGGTGAGAATGAAATCCTGGTTTTTGATATCCTTGGTCCCAAAGAAATTACTTCTCAGGGTCTTACAAGCCATATTATTGACAAATTGCAGGGTGAGGCTCTTAAGAAACACCGTCAGGAAGGAGAGACGCTTACTTTCGGTAATCTTACTCCTGTGTTCGGCGGTTCTTTCCCAACCGGCAATGGCTGGAAACGACAGGAATTCGAGAAACCGGTTGAAGGTAAATATATAGCCATTGAAGCTCTTTCTCCTGTGAAAGAAGGTGATAATTTAGCTATTGCTGAATTCTACGTTCTTGATGCACAGGGAAAGAAAATAAGCCGGGAGTCATGGACGGTGTATTATGCCGACAGTGAGGATACTGATTCGGGTAATTTCACTGCCGATAAGATGTTTGATCTTCAGGAGTCTACTTATTGGAAAACTGAAGATACTACAACTTATCCTCATGTTGTGGTGATAGACCTTGGAAAAGAGGAGGAAATAAAAGGGATAGAATATCTTCCCAGAGCAGAAAATGGAGCTCCTGGAGCAATTCAGGACTATCGGATCTTTGTCAGTCCGACTCCTTTCAAAAAGTAATTCCATAAATTTATTAGAGAGAGGTCGATTCTATTATTGAATTAACCTCTCTCTAATTTTTTACTATATTACAATCAAATAGCTTTAAGGGATCGCAAGTAAAATTTTAGTCCTATTCTTATCAATTTTGTTAGTTGATGCAAAG
>JAFLTN010000149.1 GCA_022510445.1 Muribaculaceae bacterium
CGAAGTAAGGGAATATCAGCCCGGAGATGACATAAGAGACATAGACTGGAATGTCACAGCGCGACAGAATAGACCTTACATTAAGGTCTATGAAGAGGAGCGTGAATTAACAATGATGCTTCTTATTGATGTCAGCGGAAGTAGTGATTTCGGGGCCGTTGGTGAGAGTAAGAAAGAGAGAATAGCAGAGATTGCAGCTACCCTCGCTTTTTCTTCTATTCAGAATAATGATAAGGTTGGAGTAATCTTTTTTAGTGATCATGTGGAAAAATTTATTCCTCCTAAAAAAGGTAGGAAGCATATCTTATTAATTATTCGGGAAATCATAGATCTTGTGCCCTCAAGCCGAGGCACAAATATAGACGCGGCTCTTAAGTTTATGACCAATGCACTAAAGAAAAGATGCAGTGCCTTTCTTTTGAGTGATTTTATCGATAATCACGATTATTTCCAAAGCATGAATATCGCTAATAAGAAACATGATCTGGCTGCTATCCAAATTTTTGATAAAAGAGATGCTACGATGCCAAATGTAGGCCTTATCCGTGTCAAGGATATGGAGACGGGATCCGATAAATGGATAGATACATCTTCTCAAAAAGTGAGGAAAGCTTTTGATAAGGCATGGTATGAACGCCAACAAACTATTTCTTCCACTGCAGCTAAATGCGGGGTGGATATGGTTTCAATGTCTACTGATGAAGATTTCGTCAAATCACTGCTGGCATTATTTAGAAACCGATCAATGTCAAGAAGATGATAGAACAATGAAAAGATTAAATAAATTTTTCTTTCTTTTCTTATTTTTAATAGCTTGTAATTTTCCTTCTTTCGGCGCAGGACTGAGTGCTTCCGCGAAACTTGACTCTGTCAATTTACTGATGGGTAAATTGACTACATTACATCTTGAAGTAGTGGAAAATAAAGGATCAAACGGGGGATTTACTATATTTAAGGATGTAGATTTTCAGAAAGGATATGCTTCAGTTTGTGGTGACAGTGTGGAATTAAGACTGCCAAGTCAAATTGACACCATTGAACTGGGATCCGGAAAAGTTCAATTAAATTATTCTATTCCGGTTCAGGCTTTCGATTCTGGTACTTATACCTTACCCAGGTTTGTCTATATTTCCGGAAAGGATACGGCCCGCACAAATCATCTTACTTTCAATGTTGTTCCTGTAGATGTCACGGCAAATGATCCGATTGCTGGTTTTGCTCCGGTTGAGGAACCTGATGGTAAACGTTGGTATGATTGGATTCCCGACTGGATTTTGGATTTTTGGTGGATTTTCCTGGTTATATGTCTGGCAATAATAGCTTTTCTATGGGCTCTCAGGAAATATGGCACAAAAACTTTTACATCTATACTATCAAAGCCTGAACCCACTCCCTGGGAAGTTGCTTTGAATTCTCTGAGAACCTTAAAAGAAAAGAAGCTTTGGGAACAAGGGTTGGAAAAAGAGTACTTTACGGATCTAACAGACATTCTTCGTGTTTATCTTTTTAAACGCTTTGGAATCAATGCTATGGAAATGACAACACGTCAGATTATGGATAAAATTTTGGAAAGTGATTTAAAAGATAAAAAAGAGTACATCAAACAGATTCTTAGTGTGGCAGATTTTGTAAAATTTGCAAAAGTTCGACCTCTGCCGGCTGATAGTATTGCTGCGTATGAGAATGCTGTAAAGTTTATTGAAGAAACTGTGCCGGTCCAGGAACAAGAATCGGAAATATCCAACGGCAAAAGTGAGGAAGGAGGAGAGAATAAATGAAACATCCGGGATTTCTTTGGTTTTTTCTATTATATATTCCACTGATCGCCTGGTATATATGGAAACATCGTAATGCAAATCCGTACCTTGGTATATCAACAATTTCTCCTTTAGCAAAAATTGGAGGTTCCTGGAAAGTTTGGCTTATGCATTTTGCATTTGCCCTGCAATTGGTCACCATCGGAGCTCTGATCGTTGCTCTATGCCGTCCTCAGTCACACGATAGTTTTAATTCTTCCAGAATAGTCGGGACAGATATCGTGCTTGCTTTGGATATCTCCGGAAGTATGAGTGCAAAAGATTTTGAACCGTCCAGGTTTGCTGCAGCTAAAGACGTGGCTTCAAAATTTGTAAACCAACGTCAGAATGATAATATCGGCCTTGTTGTCTTTGCAGGAGAAAGCTTGTCTTTAATGCCATTGACCAATGACAGGGCAGCGTTGGTCAATGCTATTAAAAATATTGAAATGGGTGATCTTAATGACGGCACTGCTATTGGTGACGGTCTTATAAGCGCCATTAACCGAATTGTTTCAGGTAAGGCTAAATCTAAGAGTATTATTCTCTTAACTGATGGTACCAATAACGCGGGTGACGTACCTCCTTCAACAGCATCCCAAATAGCCCGTCAAAAAGGTGTAAGGGTGTATACAATTGGTGTGGGAACAAATGGTACCATCAAGATAACAGATCCTTATGGTTTCTCCTCTACCACAATTGAAACAAAAATAGACGAAGAATCCTTAAAAAGTATTGCCGAAACAACCAACGGCAAATATTTCCGGGCAACTGATGAGAAAGTGCTTCAAAATGTCTTTGATGAAATTGACAACCTTGAGAAATCTATTCTTGATGTGGATAAATATACTTTCACAGAAGAGAATTTTGAACCGTGGATTATTTTGGCTCTCTGCTCATTAGGATTATACCTTATTTTACGTTATACTGTTTTACGTCGAATCCCTTAATTTAAAACAATTAATTTAACACGGAATGTTTAGTTTTGCTCATCCGGGACTTCTTTTCCTGTTTTTGTTAATACCTTTCTTTGTTATCCTTTATGCATGGGCAAGATACACAAGGTCAAGGAAGTTGAAAAGATTCGGGAATCCAAAGGTGCTTCAATCCCTGATGCCTGATGTCTCTCCATATAAACCACCGGTAAAATTGACAATTGAAATGAGCGCCCTTATATTGATCATTTTTGCTTTGGCCAGACCATGGGGAGGGATAAAAGATGAGAAAACCGTCAAAGAAGGAATAGAAGTTATTATAGCCATGGATGCCAGTAATTCTATGTTAGCTTCATCAACAGCCGATGAGAAGGGTAGCGACAGGATGAGGACTGCAAAATTAATGCTAGAAAAGTTAATTAACAGGCTGGATAACGATAGAGTTGGTCTTATAGTTTATGCTGGTGATGCTTATACACTAATACCTGTGACCAACGATTATGTATCTGCTAAAATGTTTCTAAATTCAATCGATCCTTCCCAAATAGATAATCAGGGCACGGATATAGCAGCAGCTATAAAAATGGCAGAAACATCATTCAGTGAAAGTAAAGAAATAGGGAAAGCGGTTATTCTTATCACAGATGCTGAAGAACTTGAAGACCAGGACGGAGTGATGGCAGCTGCAGAACAAGCTTCAAAAAATGGGATACAGATAGATGTAATAGGGCTGGGAAGCACTACCCCTGTGCCAATTCCCATGAAACGAGGAGGCTATATGATAGATCAGACCACCGGTGAAAGAGTAATGACTTCTTTAAACGAAGAACTGGCAGCCAGCATAGCTAAAGCAGGTAAAGGTATTTATGTCAATGCCTCGAATAGGGAAGCCCTAAATGAACTTGATAAACAACTTGAAACCTTGAAAAAGGCCTCTCTTGAATCAAACTTCATGGCGGTTCATGATGAATTGTTCCCTATTTTCGCATGGTTCGCATTAGGTCTGATGGTTTTAGATATCTTCATTCTCGACAGAAAGATAGGGTGGCTTGATAAAATCACATTTTTTAAGAAAGAAAGGGTGGGATAATGAAAAGGAACATTGTTATTTTTGTTATTATGCTTTTTGCGACGTGGGTCAGTTCTCCATCTTTTGCCCAGACCTCTTCCACTAAAAAAGAAAGAAATCTGATAACAGCCGGCAACAAGTTATATAAGGAAGGCAAGATAAAAGAGGCTATCCTATAGTATCAACTTGCATTGAAAGAAAATTCATCTTCTGCAGTTGCAAAATATAATCTGGGCTTGTCAGAAGTTCGTTTAGGGGTTAATCCAGCAGACACATCTCAGACTGCGAAAAACATGAAAAAAGATGGAATCAGTCAACTACAGCAAGTAGCTAAAATGGCAAAGGAAAAGCCTTCTCTTGCGTCGCGGGCCAACTATAATTTGGGCAATGTGTCTTTTATTGATGAAGATTATTCGTCGGCTTTAAATTATTATAAGGAGGCATTAAGAATTAATCCTGAAGACGATGATGCTAGAAGAAATCTTAGAATAACTCAGTTGAAATTGCAAAACCAAGATAATCAGGATAACAATCAGGACCAAAACCAGGATCAGCAAGAAGAGAAAGAGGACAATAAAGACAATCAGGATAATAAACAGGACCAAAATCAGGACGAACAGGATAATCAGCAGAATCAGTCCCCTCAACAACAAGACATAAACTCTCAGACAGCAGAACAGATACTAAATGCTATAGAAAATAAAGAGAATCAGACAAGAG
>JAFLTN010000015.1 GCA_022510445.1 Muribaculaceae bacterium
AACCTTAATCTTTCCTTTTGAACAGAAGTCATTTTTGAGGAAGCACAGGAGGAGATAAAAATAGAAAGAAATAGAGATAAGGATAAAAGTGAAGAAATGATAACAAGTTTAAAGTTATTCAGATTCATAAGGCAAAGTTACGGCATTTGACAAAGATAAACCAAGAAATGGAAAAATTAATTTGCATTAGAATGAAAATTTAGCTAAATTTGCAACCGCAAAGAATGAGAATTCTTTGCAAACAAAAAAGGTGCCATGTCCGAGTGGTTAGGTACCGGTCTGCAAAACCGTTGACACCAGTTCGAATCTGGTTGGCACCTCAAAAAAGCCTCGAGAAATCGAGGCTTTTTTAGGATCAGCGGAAAAGTCCGAGATCAGCGGAAAAGTCCGAGATCAGCGGAAATTTTCGAGGCATGAGTTAAAATTACCTGTTGGTCTTAAATTTTGCACACTTCGGCGAAATAGCTATTGTGACGCAACATCCGTAAGTTTCATAACTGTATAACTCCATATTTTGTTGCCCTTGCATTATGGTATTATCTGGGAAATATAAGATTGCCGATCCTAAGGAATAGCCGGATTCTGAATTTATGTTTCTATTTATTTCGGGCAATTTGGTAATAATTATGTTTTCTTTAAAGTCTAATCCCGGAGTGAGTGCGGCTTTATACAGTGCTTCTTTTGAAGTCCATGCCAGTATATTAGCTTCAAGATTATCTTCAGGGACAAGATCCATCTCTTTCTCCGAAAGAAATTTTGAACGGATCTTAAGCACCTGTGACCGGTCGATTTTCTCAGCATCTATTCCCATGGCAGTGCGTGGATTAAAGACTTCAAGGTTCTGATCAGGTGTTTTTGGAAGGAAAGCTCCGATAAAGAGGTTGGAGGTATGAGTGATTGATAATCTGGCATTAAGGGAATAAATAAACGGAGCTCCTGACTCATAATGCCCGATTTCCCGGTAATTTGGCTCTCCGAGTTCACAAAATATCTGTCTAGCCATTTCAAGCCAGACTTTTCCGGATTTTGAATCCATGCCAAAAACTTCATCAACCTTGACCCCGACAGGTGTGTTGTGGCGCCAGCTTACAAATTCATCTTCAAAAACTTCATGCATAGTTTATGACTATTAGATTCCATACCCCCGATTTTACTCATGCAGGGCCTTATTCATCGGTTAATTTATCTTCGTTATCCTCATCATTCGTCCGTGTCGGAGAAACCGTTACCTTAACTTTTAAAATTCGATGTTTCTCCATTTCCATTACCTGGAATTTACATGGCCCTCTTTGTAAAGATTCTTTTAAATTCGGGAAATCACCTTTAATCTCGAGTAAAAGACCGGCTAAAGTCTCTGCTTCTCCCATGTCTCCAAGATCTTCTTCTTCGATATCTATATCATGACAAAAATCACTCAGGCTGACTTTTGCATCAAACAGATAGGTGTTTGCATTAATTTTTCGATAGTTTAACGTTTTTTCATCATATTCATCGTCGATCTCTCCGACAATTTCTTCTATTATATCTTCGAGGGTGACCATGCCCTGAGTGCCACCATATTCATCAACAACTATTGCGATATGAATCTTTTTCTTTCGGAAATCTTCCAGAAGGTCATCGATCATTCTTGATTCCGGAACGAAATACGGATCCTTGAGAAGAGTCTGCCATCTGAAAGAATCTCCCTGTTTACCGATGTAAGGCAGCAGATCTTTTGAATAAAGAATTCCTTTAATGGAATCTTGCGAAGTGTCGTAAACAGGAATTCTTGAATAGCCTGAATTTATAATGACGTCCATCACTTCCGACCATGAATTGTGATATTCGATGGCTGTGATATCCACTCTCGAAATCATGATGTCGCCAACCTGTTTTTCCCCGAATGAAAGTATTCCTTCGAGCATTTCTTTATCCTGACCCTCCTTAATGTCGGAAATTTGAAGGGCTTTTTCAAGTTCATCGGTCGACAGCTGTTCATTTTTCTTCTCGATAACCTTGTTGATCATAGAGGAAGACTTAACCATTATTTTTGCAACTGGTCCGGTGATTTTATAAAGGAAATTCATTGCTGGGGCCGACACCAGAATCCATTTGAGTGTTTTGCTACGGGCCACGAGCTTAGGAAAAATTTCTCCAAAAAGGAGCAGAAGGAAGGTGAGAAGTACAGTCTGACAGATAAAGTCGACCGCAGCATTTCTGAAAGTTACAAACTGATTGATGGCATAACTTAACAATACCACAATCGTTATATTCACCAGATTATTGGCTATAAGAATGGTGGCCAGAAGTCTTTCACTATGGAAAAGCATATCTTTGGCCTTGACAGCCGCTCTCTCTTCATTTTCTTCCAAAAGATCTGTTTCAGCCGGAGATAATCCGAAATAGGCAATCTCACTTCCGGAGACGAAAGCTGATATCAAAAGGCAAATACAGGCAGTGAAAATAATCGCACTCCAAGCTACCCAATCTGAAGGAGAATGGAACTCAACGGCTTGCTGCAATAATACAATAAGGGGAAATGAAAAGGGAGAAGATGGTAAAGGGTCTGTGTCCAAGTCTTAATTCAGTATTGTTGAGAATGCAAAATTAATTTTTTGAAGTGATATGTGCAAGCAGAATTAATCGCCCTCTTCAATCCGTAAAAATTTGTCTTCTTTCACAAACCAGAGAAATCCTGAAATCTTATCGAAACTCCCTGATTTTGACAGGAGACGTATGTAATTCTTTATCTGTCTCCGGTAACGTTTTACTAATTCCTGATTTTCAGAACTTCCGAACTTATAATCTACGATAACAACCTCTTTATTGACGGGAGAAAACATAATTCTGTCAGGCCTTTTTGACTTTCCTTCAAAAAAAATGTTTCTTTCGTTTAATACCCGCCATGATCCGTCGAACCAGGCCTTAACCTCTTTATTTTCTATTTTTGATAAGACGAAGTCACGATAATGAGAAGCCTGGCTTAATGAAACCCAGCCTCTCGATTTGGCGTAGTTTATGGCAAAATCAATATCTTTAGTGGTTCTGATATTGCTCATAATGGCATGAAGCAGGTTCCCCTCCGACCTGGGATCCGTATCTTCCTCTTGATCTATTTCATTGCCGGATTGAGGAGATTCACTTTCTACATAATGGAGGATGGGGAGAGAATCATTTACATAATAATCATTCAGCAAAAATTCTGTCGGACTTGTCTTGGTTTTCAGTTTATGGTCGGACTCTTTAGATTCAGAATCCTTAGGGTCGGTTTTATGACCAAAAGTGATGATAGTTTCATCTTCCGAAATATTCCGGTGTATAAGGTCAATAACCCATTCACTTTCTTCACGTCCCTCCAGGTCAGTTCCTTTTTCCATTTCTTTGCAAATATTGAAAAGGAATTTATTGATGGTGACTCCGGAGGATTTTGGAGCCGGTTTCTGGGCAAAGATATAAAGCTCTTCCACAGCTCTTGTAAAGGCGACGTAATAATTGTTCAACCTGTCCATCATTACTTCGTCATAATAAGTCCTATAGACACTTTCATGAGGGGTGGACCTAAGACCTGGAACTGTCTTGACAGGAAGAACCGGAGGAATATCGGGATATTTTTCCGGATTGAGACTCGGTCGGACCCATCGCCACTCTGTCTTGAAGTATGTTGGGATCATAGAATCGGAGGCGAACGGGACTATCACACATTTAAATTCCAGTCCTTTAGATTTGTGGATAGTCATTATCTGCACGGCATCCATATCTTCAGGCGATGTCACAGCTCTGTTAGAACCTTTTGATTTCCACCATTCCATAAAGGAAGCCGGGTCAGATGAGAATCTTTCACAATATTCAAGAACCAAATCCTGGAAGGCAGCTATGAAAATAGCTTGGGAAGACCTTATCTCTGAAGGTAAAAAAGTGGCGATGATCGCTTCAACAATAGCGGGAAGGGTGGGCGATTGCATATCGGCAATCAGACTATGCAGAGTTTCATCAGTTTCATTATCATTTAAATAAGATAAAACCAAGTCTGTTGTCGACAGTTCCGGATGATTCAATGAATAATAATAAAAATTCACTTTAATTTTATTCCAGGGGATTTTGGTGAACTTTTTATCCTTCTGCCCATCATTCCTTATTAAATTTTCATTAACAATGAACCCTCCGTCAGATATTTTTTCGATTACACTTATGATCATCTCTACCGCAGAGGAAGAAGAAATCAGAAGTGACTCTTCGCTGATGAATTCTATGGGTTTCTCATCCGGACGAAGAGTGCGGTTATAGTTTACTAAAGCTTCAATGATATTTTTACCCTGAATATTTTTATTAACCAGGATTCCTATATCCTTTTGTCTGTATCCGCGAGACATCAGATTGGAAACCAGAGGACCAATTTGCTCAATAGCCAGATTCTCAAAATCGGTATCATCTTCATCCTGGCTTGAAATTTCATCTTGCTCATTTTCAAAAAATCTGATCTCAACATATCCTTTTTCTTCCTTTTTATGTGGATGTTGTATCACATTCCCATAGAGTTCGCTGAAATTTAAAGTATTTCCTTTTTCACTGCTAATCAGGGAAATTTTTTTAGCAAGAATATAGAAAAACAGATTATTAAATTCTACAATTAATCGAGAAGATCTCCAGTTGGTGTTTTCTTCTTTTGAGGTGCCTGCAGCTTTATGATCCGGGAATGTTTCGGGCACCTTCTCGTTAATCAATGTATAGTCGGCATTCCTGAATCTGTAGATACTTTGCTTCGGATCTCCGATAATTAAGCTGTCAAGGTCTTTTGCAACCCCCTCTCCCAAAAGTGGTTTCAAAATTTCCCATTGCATGGCTGATGTGTCTTGAAACTCATCAATGAGGAAATTGTCAATGTAATTGCCCAGGCGTTCGTAGACAAACGGAGTATCCTCTTCTCCAATAATTTTCTTAAGAATGGAATTGGTATCGCTAAGCCTGATCAGATTTGCATTTTCAAGAATCTCCCCAATTTTATTGTTAATTTCCAGAATGATACCAAAATAGGGAAGAAGTTCACCATAAACTTTCCATCCGGTTATTTTATCCGAATGTTCCCATAAATAAAGATCATCAAAAATCTTTTTTATCACAGAGTCATATTTTTCAGTCGACTCATTTTTGTATTTTTTTAGGAAGAAAGATTTTTGCGAGTTATCATCCGATGTAGTCACCGGGCTTTTATTCGAGTCTAATGACAAAGCTTCAATCTTGACAAGCTGTTTCAATGAATTTTTATTGAAAGCCTCTTGCGGAATGTTTTCAGCTGTTTTTATTGATTCGAGCTGTTCAAGATTTGACTTAATGTTTTTAAGCAATCTTGATTTCTCTTCCGTGAAATCTTTTTTGAGATCCTGATAAAGTTTTTTGAGCTTGATGCCGGATTCATCATCATTGAAATATTTAATCAATTCATCTCTCCGGGATTTGAAATTTTCATTTTCTAATTGCTTAAGCGCATTTTTTATGTCAAAATAAATTGAATTTCGAGAGTCACTTTTATTAAATACATTCCATTTCTGGCTTTTTTGAGAAACATTTTCTATCAAAATTTTAAGCCAGAAAGATGCCGCAGGGTTATTGATGTTTGAATCAAGCTCATTTAGAGTAGTGTCAATCGCTGCTTTGCCTATGAAATCAGAATCTATCTCAAGCTGATAGGAGTCATTTATATTGGCTTCAACAGTAAAAGTTCTTAATATCTCCTGAAAAAAAGCATCGATAGTGGATATTTTGAAAAGAGAATAATTGTTAATAATGCTTTTAAGGGCAATTTTACAAGCCTCTCCTATCTTTTGATAGGAAACATTCAATTTCCCACTGAAATCTTTAAGATAATCAGTGGTTTCAATATATTCCGGAGTAAGATTTTTTTCATCAGCTGCCATAGCCAGATTGGCAAGCTTGTCTATAATCCTTTGCTTCATTTCATTTGTTGCCTTGTTTGTGAAGGTTATAGCAAGGATTCGAGGCAATATATCTTCTATCTGAGATGCTTTTCTTAAATGCCAGACATTCCGGTTATCTTTATAAGCTATAAGGAAGAAAATAAACTTTTTGGCAAGCGTGAAGGTTTTGCCGGAACCGGCTGATGCTTTCTGAATCTGTAACACCGGGTATTATTTAGATGGTTTTAAGATAATAAAGTTATGGTTGAGAAATAATAAAGTTGAGAAAAGAAGTATCGGTCACCCTAATTTGGTCTTAAATCCGAGAGAACAAAGAAATTCGATAACTTCTTTCTTACGGTCGCCCTGGATAAGGATTTCCCCATCTCTTACGCTTCCTCCCACGCCAAGTTTCTGTTTCAGTTGCCGGGCAATTTCTTCCACTTTATCATTTGGCTGCAAAAAACCTTCAATAATAGTGGCGATCTTCCCTTTCCGACCTTTTTTATCGGTAACTATCCTCAGAGTTTCTGAATTTGTCTTGACGGAATCCGGTTGTCCGGAGACCTCAGCCGGTTCATCGGCCGGTTCATCAAGATTCCCTCTCAAGGCAGATAATTGATCTTTCCAGTCCATAAAATTTTTAATAAAACAGGTCTTTAAAAAAGAAGCATTATTCGAGCCTGAATCACATTTACGGTAACAGGTTCGTATCCCTGACGGTCCCATGCATGAGTATAGGAATAATTCAAACGGGCAGTGATATAGGGATTGAAATAATAATTCAATGTTAAATTAAAACTATTGGCTCTCCCTCCGAAAATGGATGCCTTGTGATCAGAAAGCTTTGCATAGTTATAATCGGCAACAAGTTCCAATGTGTTTTTCTTTGGATTCCCAAGATGAGCGATTGAACTGTCGTAGGTATAGTCATCGCCAAACAATATTGCCCTTACTGTGGCATAAGCACTTTGAGAAACGTAGGAATGTAGCCCGGCTTCACGATTTATCTGTTGAAAGAAATATTGGGATTCAAGGGCTATCTTTCTATATGCGAGCAATATTTCAGGGGTAAACTTGAAAAGATTTTTCGAATTGGCTACAGTGGAACCAATGGCCTGGAGAGTTGTGACCTTGGTGGGATAGTTTGCAGCAACAACAAAACCGTCGTGCACGTCTTCATTGTCAACAAGACGTTGTTGCGGGGTTGAGTAGCCACCGCTTATACCGGCCTGAAGGATCGGCTTATATTTCTCTCCCGAATTTTTCTGTCTCCAGACAAGGCGGGTCAATAAACCGAATCCTTGCTGGTTGAATAACGGATAATTCATGACATTTGTAAGAGCAGCCGATTCCACAATAAAACTTCCGGCAGCATAAAACATGGGATTAGTAAATGTATACATAGCTCCAAGATGCAGTCCCGGGGTATAAATCGCGCTTGCCAAAGGTTGCTCAAAAGTGCTTTTAAAGTTTGATGTCGTAGGGGATTCATAGCCATATGGCTGAAGGAAATTACCTATCCTTACCATATGATTTTTATTGAAATCATATTGAATCCACATGTTTCTCAACCCAATCTTTCCGTAGGCTATTCCCACATCAATCCATGAACTCCAATTCCCATAAGAAGTTTTTGCACCAAGACGAGCTTCCGGAATGGCCATTCCGTTCTTAAAAAGATGTGATTGATTAGCAGAATAAAAAGCACCGTCTATTAATACCCTGCCGGTGGGTTTTATCTGAAATTTGTTTTCTTCCTGAGCGTTTATTTTACCAAAAGAAGTTAAAACGGCCGCCAAGGAGAAGATAATGTATGAAAGTCTCATATCGGTTTAGTTGAGGCTTTTGTCAAGATCTTGAATTGTTTCGTGGCGTGAAATGAGTTCTCCCTGTGAGTTAATTAAGAAGAATGTCGGAAGTGAATAGACATTATAGTGCACTGCCGCTGAGGCATTGAATTCTCCGGGAGCATAAACTGTTATCCAAGGAATATTTCTTGCCGCATCCCTCCATGAATACTGATCAGGGTCGAGAGCGACATTATAGAATTCAACCTTACCGTTCAAACGGTTGTAGATCTTAGCAAGCTCAATGTTAAGGGCAGGAGAGTCAGGATGGGTCAACAAGGAAAAAATCACGACAACCGGTTTCCCTTTTCCTGCGATTGAACTGAGTGCCACATTTTCCCCGGTTTCATCGGGCAGCTCTATATCGATCATGGTGATTTCATCAGCGGGCATCTCTAAGAAATTACCTTGGTTATTGTTCTTTCTTTTCAAGGCATTGAGCGAGGTTTGTTCAAGAATGGCTGTATGAGGGTCATCGGGGCGTAAAGATTTATATCCTGTGGCCACAGCTGCAAAGTATTTTGCATCGGAATCTTTTGCGACATCAAAAATCGGTTTCCCGTTCACAGTTTTAGTCAGGATATAATAACTTATTATTGACCCTTGTGAGTCTTTCATATATTTGGAATATATTCCGCGTTTAAACGATTCAATTGAATCAGAATTTATAGAGGAAAACGAGTTGACCTCTTTATCAAATTGTTCGGCAAGTTCGGCATTTCGTGAACCTGACAAGGTGAAATCAGTGCCAAAACCAGCCAAAGAAGAACTTACATTGATGGTTTCGGTGGAGTCTATGGGTATATAGATATATTTTCTGTCGAGAGAGAGTCGATATATCTCAGGAGCTGCCGGAGAAGGGAACTTGAAAGAGAAATCTCCGTTGTGGCCAATCCTGGTGGAATCGACAGGTAGCCACCTTCCTGAATAATCAGATTTTTCAAGAATGATCGACTGATCTTCTGCACCATATATTTCTCCCTTTATCTTAAACTTTTTCTCGGAACATGAGGCTGCAAAAATTATCAGAGCACTTATGACGAAAATAAGAGATAAATTTCCTTTATGTTTCATTATCATAATAATTAAATTCCAGACACACCATATTTTTTCATAGGTTGTGTTTTGCAAATTTAATGATAAGACTCCATCCTACAAAATAAAAGGTCCTTTCTGCCTATTTTGAGAAATAGAAGAAAGGATCACCTTTATTTATGATATTGATGAGCGTAGTCTGTTAAAAACCAAAGTAAGTATTAATGGTTTCAAGGAGTTGGTCACGGGTCTGGAAACCGACAAGGGTATTCTTTATCTGACCGTTCGGATCCATAAATATCAGCATCGGAATGCTTTGAACGCCGTAATATTGGGCGATTGAGGGATTATCATCCACATCTATTGTGATAAAATTAATCCTTCCTTTAAATTCCTCTTCCAATTTGGAGAAGATTGGTTTCAATTGTCTGCATGGAGGACACCACGTGGCGGAGAAATCAATTATTGTGGGGAGTCCATTGGTGGGTATAATTTTACTGTTCTCAATTTTATAAGCCACATTAAGACTGTTTTCGACTGCGGCAACCGCTTCATCGTTCTCTGCTTCAGAAACTTTATAGTCGTTTTTTGCATGGCATGAAAAGAGACCGGCTGAAAAAGCGATCAAGGTGATAAAAAGTAATTTTTTCATAATATAACGAGTTATTAATTATTGTCTTAAAGAATAACAAAAGAGAATGTCGGATAGTTTTGTCGACATTCTCTTTGAATTAGTCAATTTTTAATATTGTTAAACCCTTGGGTGAACTCTATTATATGCAAATGGATTTAAATCTCTTTATCATGTTCAAGAAGAAGAGTCATAGAAGGCCTGTCGCATATTTCAGCGGGTCCGAAATATTGGATCGGTCCAGGATATTGATAAAGAGTATTGAGAGCGAGTGTTTCGCGCATTGAAGCGAATTTTAAGTAGGGTTTGCCGTTAAGGTTCACCAAAGCTTTCTGAATAACTGGCTTCATGTGTCCGTGGCGACGTTCCATATTCATCATCATAGTGATTGGAATACCGCCGGCAATCCAGTTTTCACTCTTTTCTGTCAGATTCCTCACAGAACTCATATAGCCCGTAAGGCCTGCGTTAATAAGCATCGCTGCATTGAAGCCGAGTGCATAGCAGTAGTCGGCATCGAAATTTGTAGGATCGGCACAACGACCTTCATAGCCGAAGAAATGGTGCTGCGCACTAAATTTACCTGAGTACTGGCCGGATTGTGCCATCTCTTCAAGTCTCTTAGCAACCATTTCACTGAGAAGACTTTCTGTCTCAATAAGAGAAACCTGGACATTTCCGTGGCTATCTCTGTCAAGACTCAGCTGAAGGGCTATATGTTTTGGAAGAGATTTGTATAAGTCTGCGTTGACAGGAGAAAGCATTGAGTGGATTTTACGAAGCTTTTCCATTTCATCAAGCCCGTCAATTTCATCATGATGAGCAGCCAGAACGTCATTTAGTTCTGAAATGAGGGCTTTCATGGATGGAATGAACTCGATAAGACCTTCAGGAACAAGGATGGTTCCGAAATTCCATCCGAGTTTTGCTCTTTCAGCAATCACATAACAGAGATAGCTAACGATATTGTCGAGAGTCATACGTTTAGCGAGCACTTCTTCAGAAATAAGACACACATTCGGTTGTGTCTCAAGAGCACATTCAAGAGCTATATGAGAAGCGCTACGTCCCATCAATTTAACGAAATGGTAATATTTCTTGGCGGAGTTGCAGTCGCGCTGTATATTGCCGATAACTTCACTATAGACCTTGCATGCTGTGTCAAAACCGAAGGAAGTTTCAATCCATTTGTTTTTAAGGTCTCCGTCGATGGTTTTTGGCACCCCGATTACTTGGACATCTGCTCCAATGTTCTTATAGTATTCCGCCAACACTGCAGCGTTGGTGTTTGAATCATCACCACCGATAATAACAAGGGCTCGGATATTAAGCTCTTTCAACACTTTAAGACCTGCGTCAAATTGTTCGGGAGTTTCAAGTTTTGTACGTCCGGAACCAATGATATCAAAGCCTCCTGTGTTACGGTATTCCTTGATATAGCCGGCTGTAAGTTCCATATACTGATGGTTGATGAAACCTGAAGGTCCCATAAGGAATCCATAAAGACGAGACTCTTTATTAAGGCGTTTGATTCCGTCAAATATACCGCTTACAACATTATGACCGCCGGGAGCCTGTCCACCTGAGAGGATGATGCCGACATTAAAAGGCTCTTCCACACGTTCGGATTCATTTGAAGCTTCAAACTCAATCACGGGCATTCCATAGGTGTGTGGGAAAAGTTTTTTAATTTCTTCCTGATCGGCTACTGATTCTGTGGCCGGACCAATCTTGATTTTAACTGGACCTTGAAGGGCCTTGGGAAGTTTAGGCTGATATTCAGCTCTAATTCTCTGAAGTGGACTCTTTTTCATTTGATTTTTACCTGTTTTTGCAGTGTTATTTATTATGCAAAATTATATATTTTCCAATCAAATCCCAAAAGTTTATCAGGTTTCGATTGTTTCTTCTTTCGGCGTGTCTTTCGTGACTTTTGGTTTGTTGTGAAATCTCTCATAGGTTTCACGTAGCCATCCCGGAACTATTGCTGCTCCAATCCCCAGATAGACATAATATGAGATAATTCTCCAGAATACAGCCATAATAAGGGCCATACCAACTGTGGGGACAAGATCTCCATAATAATTTGAAAAAATCCATTCGCTGATTCCGGATCCACCCGGTGTGGGACTGACCATCAGAACTACCCAAATGACGAATTGACGGGCAAGTATAACCCATTGCCAATGATCATCCGTGGGGATAAAACCAAGGAATAGGGCATTCACAACAAGGTATCGGGATGTCCAGGAAACAGCTGTTCCTCCAAACACCTCAAGCCAAAAACGGAAAGGTTTTTTCCTGAGTTCTTTTGATGTGGCTACCATATTGTCGCCTAACTCTACAAGATTAGAGCTCCATTTCTTCACCCATTTCCATTGCGAAATTTTTATAAGGATTTTCCTGATCCATTCTGGTCGCCAGATGATCCCTGCAAATAAAATGAATGTCCATGCGGCAAGAAAAGCATACACAATCCAAAAGGTGAATTTTATGCCATGTGAAAAATCTCCGGCATCCGATGCAAAAATTTCACTGGCAGGAGTGAGAAGGATAACTATGGGACAGGCTATAACAAAAAACAGTTCATCAAGAAATAAGGTCGTGATCATTAAAGTTGTCGCCCTTCCTAATTCAATGCCTTGAGAATTCAGGAAAACCATTCCCAATGAACTTCCTCCCACTGCGGAAGGTGTGATGCAAGAAGTGAATTCACATAAAAAATCTACCTTATATGCTTTCAACCAGGAAAGTTGTCGGTCGGTAAGAGCCCGGAATCTCCAGGTGAGTCCGAAATCACGTCCCCACATAAAAATAAATCCAAGTCCGATGCAAAGCCATGTCCTCCATGTGAAATGGATTCCATGCCACACCTCGGAAAGATTATCTTTATGGGACTCGTGCCAAAGCATCAATACCACAACTCCGACTCCTATAAAAACCGGGAGAATTACTTTCCATAGAGAAAAGTATTTCTTTTCATAATTTACAGAGCTTTGTATTGATGGTGAAGACATGAATAGACCTGACAGGTATTAGAAGGTTTAGATTTTAATTTAGGAATTATGAAGTGTACCGGGAATTCCGAATCACTGAATCATATCTGTCAATTACTTCTCCCACTACGTCTTCCCAGCTTCTCACAAGTGAATTCCTTGCGTTAATGCCGGTTCTTCTTACATAAGAGAGATCTTTCATCAGCTTTCTTATAAGAGAGGCAATGGCTTTAGGGTCTTTTGAGGCAAGAAATCCGTTATGACCGTCGTTGATGACCTCGGAAGCCGTGGAATCTTCAAGAAGGATTGAGGGTGTTCCCATTGCTGCTGCCTCGCGAACCACAAGCGGCGCATTATCGTATAATGAAGGGAACAGGAATAGATCGCTGGCTGCATAATAATCACTTAATTTTTTTCGGTCGGTCAGTAGTCCATTGAAAGTGACGATATGATCAATTCCTTTTGCTTTTGCTAATTTTTCAAGATCATCAAAAGCATAACCGTTCCCTATAAAATTCATTTTTAAGTTTGGCAGATCCTTAAGAAGTTCCAAAGAATCTAAGATGGTGGCAAGACCTTTCTCCCAAATATGCTGACCCACAAAAAGAAGCTGAAAATTCTCAGGATTGAAACCTAATTTTATTTTGGCATCCTTTTTATAGTCATTCATATTGTCAATTATGATGGAAGCGAAATCATTTCCATTTTCAACAACTGTAAGGGGCCCCTTATAGCCGTATTCCCTCACAGTTTCCTCAACATAAGCCTGAGGAATCCATACCTGGTCGCAGGCATTAAAAAAGTTAAGTATCCTTTTCATTATAATCGGGACACAGAACGGCATATGTTTAAAAGAATGTTTTAAATCATCACGGTATTTTGAATGGAAAGTACCTATTAACGGGATGTGCTGATGTTTTTTGACATATACAGCGAGCCTTCCGGATGAGAAAGGACAATGAGAGTGTAAGATCTTAAAGTTGGTTTTACGCAGTCTTGACCATATGAAAGGATCAAGTTTTGGATAACCGTAACGATATGGATGCCTGTTATGAATGGGAAGAGACACAAACCTCATCACATCATAGGGAACCGCCACCTTTTCAGGATTCCAAGGTGTTACAATGCAGGGAGTTCTTCCGCTTTTTGAAATCCAATGGGCATAATTTTCCACTGTCAGCGTGACTCCGTCAATGATTGGAGGAAAGCTGTCATTGAATATGCCGTAAAGATTTTTTCCTTTCGGGTAATTAAAGATTGCTCCCATTAATTAATAGGTCAGATGTCTTGTCAAGAATGCAAATTTAAATTATTCTTAAGAGAGGAACAAATAAATTGCCATTTGAAGCCCGAGTTAAAGGCTTGCGGAGAGAGGAAAGGACTCCAAAACAAAAGAAAAAGAGGAGAAGCCTTATTTAAGACTACTCCTCGCTTCCTATTTCATTAGAAAAAAATTTCCCTATTACATCATTCCGGGCATCCCTCCCATGCCGGGATTTCCCATCGGAGCCGGATTTTCTTCTTTCTTATCCGCAATGACACATTCTGTGGTGAGGAACATTCCGGCAATGCTTGCTGCATTTTCCAATGCGACACGAGTCACTTTTGCCGGGTCTATAACGCCTGAGGCAAAGAAGTTCTCAAATGTGTCGGTGCGGGCATTATATCCAAAGTCACCGCTTCCTTCCTTAACCTTTTGCACAATCACAGCTCCTTCAACGCCTGCATTTTCAACAATCTGGCGTAAAGGTTCTTCAATGGCTCTGCGTATAATGGCAATACCCGTGTTTTCATCGTCGTTGTCACCTTTAAGCTCATCAAGTTTCGGGAGACAACGGATATATGCAACACCACCCCCAGGCACAATACCTTCAGCTATGGCTGCCCGTGTAGCTGAGAGAGCATCGTCAACGCGATCTTTCTTTTCTTTCATCTCAACTTCAGAAGGAGCTCCGATGTAGAGAACGGCCACACCTCCGGCGAGTTTTGCAAGACGTTCCTGAAGCTTCTCCTTGTCATAATTGGAAGTTGTTGATTCTATCTGTGCCTTTATCTGATTGATGCGTGATGAAATGGCATCTTTTGAACCGGCACCATTCACTATGGTAGTGTTATCTTTATTTACAGTTACTTTTTCAGCAGTTCCAAGATCATTTACTGTGGCTTGAGTAAGCTGCATTCCTTTAACTTCACTGATGACAGTGCCGCCTGTGAGGATAGCTATGTCTTCAAGCATCTCTTTGCGACGATCGCCGAATCCAGGTGCCTTTACAGCACATATTTTAAGAGAACCGCGCAAACGGTTGACAACAAGAGTTGCAAGAGCTTCATTGTCTACATCCTCAGCAATGATAAGAAGTGGACGGCCACTTTGAGCGACTGCTTCAAGAACCGGGAGAATATCCTTCAGATTTGAAATTTTCTTGTCGTAAAGAAGGATATATGGAGAATCCATCTCACACTCCATCTTGTCGCCGTTTGTCACGAAATATGGGGAAATATAACCGCGGTCAAACTGCATTCCTTCAACAACATCTACAGTTGTTTCAGTTCCTTTGGCTTCTTCAACGGTAATTACGCCCTCTTTCTTGACACGTTTCATGGCCTCGGCAATAAGAGAACCGATCTCTTCATCATTATTGGCAGAAACGCGTGCAACGTTTTCAATCTTGTCAATATCATCGCCTACTTCCTGGCTCTGGGCTTTTAAGCTTTCAACAACACAGGAAACAGCCTTGTCGATACCACGCTTAAGATCCATAGGATTTGCACCGGCTGCCACATTTTTCAGACCCACGTTTACGATAGCCTGGGCAAGAACGGTGGCTGTGGTGGTACCGTCACCGGCCTGATCACCGGTTTTTGAAGCTACTTCCTTTACCAGTTGAGCACCCATATTCTGGAAAGGATCCTCCAGTTCGATTTCTCTTGCTACGGTGACACCATCTTTAGTAATATGGGGAGCACCGAATTTCTTTTCGATGATAACATTGCGACCTTTGGGCCCAAGTGTTACCTTCACGGCATCGGCAAGAGCATCGACGCCATTTTTAAGCTCTTCGCGAGCTTTAATATTGAATTTTATTTCTTTTGCCATTTTTATTTCAATTGTTTTGGGTTATCAGTTTAATACAGCAAGCACGTCTGACTGACGCATTATAAGATATTTTTCTCCTTCAAATTCGATTTCTGTGCCTGCATATTTTCCGTAGAGCACCAGATCGCCCTCTTTAAGGAGCATTTCTTCATCTTTTGTGCCTTTTCCTACGGCAAGAACTTTACCTTTAAGGGGTTTTTCTTTTGCTGAGTCAGGGATGATGATTCCACTCATTGTTACTTCTTCAGCAGCAGTGGGCTGGATCAATACCCTGTCTGCCAATGGACGTATATTCATATTCAGTATTAGTTTTTAAAATGTCTATAGATGTTTTAACAAATTTCGTGCCAATAACTCACTTTTTTGTGAGGATATAGGTAGTGTAAGGAGCCGCAAGTCCTTTAAGCATACCTTTCTTAACTTTAAATTCTTTACCGTAAACCTGGTCTCTGTAGGTGCCATCAGGGAGTCCTGTAGGCAAGCTGACAAAATTGGCAATAGGAGCTATGTTTATTACTGCTGCTCCTTTTTTACCGCGGTTTACAAGCAGAATCTGTCCGTTGTCGGAAACTTCAATATTTTCTTTCTCTCCCGACATTGCCTTGCGGAAATTATTTACGGCCACCACTTCAGGATGAAAGAACTCGTCGTTACCTCGGGCTCCAAGTATGTTGTCGCCCCAATAAGCCTGACGGGTTGAACCCATAGGACGGCTAAAGAATAATGGAATTCCATTTTGACGTGCAGTCAGGAATACCCAGCCTGTCCGGATCTGATCGTCGGTAAGATGTGCTGATTCATGTTCATTTGCATAGGTGTCATGGCTCTCTACCCAAGTGGTTAGATATTCCGGGGCTTCAGAATGATGCCAGTTTATCAGATCAAATCCGTTTGCACTTCCTTTATCCAATGCTTCCCTAAGCACATGGCCGTAGCCGGAAGCTGTCTGTCCCATATATTCAGCATATTCATCTTCTTTTACATTACGGTCTTGTAAGACTTCTCCATAAACAAAGAGGGAATCATAAGGCAAGGCTAACCTGACACCTCCGACAGCCTTACGACCGGTGGCTACATCCCAGAAATCATTAACCTTAACACCAGAAGCTTCATCAACGGGATCTGACGGAAGCCCTATATGTTTGGCAGTATCATATCTGAACCCTCTGACTCCCATATCAAGGAGCTCATTGACAAATTGCATATAATATTTTTGAAACGCCGGGTTCTCTGTATTGACGTCAGGAAGAGCACCGGATGCCCAAAGTGTACATTCAAGCCTGTCATTGTAATCTTCTACCGGCCGAAGTCCGTTAGAATGATACATTTTATCTCTACCTCCCACGGCGTTTACAAAATCTTCTGAAACAGCATCGATATCAAAAGCAGTATGGTTTGGGAGAACATCTACTATAACTCTTACACCGTATTTATTAGCAGAGTCAAGCATTTGTTGCATCTGTTCCTTGGTTCCAAGTATATTGTTTCCGATTTTCCAGTCGGTGGGCTGGTAATAATAATACCAGAAACCTTCTCCGTTGCCTGATTCATCGAAGATCAGTTTGCCGCTCCCTTCCGGTGCGTAACTTTGCTGTACGGGAGATGTCTGAATCATAGAGAAGCCGGAATCAGCAATTTTTTTCATGTTTTCGGCAATAGCCGGAAAGTTCCAGCTCCATACATGAAGGATTGTTTCATCGTTTGTAACGTCAGGATCATGTGTAAGCCGGTCTTTGGCAAAAACAGATAGAGTGCCTAAAGACACAAGCGCAAGTAACGTGAATTTTTTCATGTTTGTAAGAATTATTTAGTCGTTTTACATAAATATAACCATGCCGGTGAGTTGAATGTTTAGAAAAGAAATTAAATTTGCAAAACAAAAATAATAAAAATGAAGACAAAAGAGGAATTAATTGACGATTTATTGCAATTGGCATTTTCCGAGGATATAGGCGACGGTGATCATACCACTCTTTCCACCATTCCTGCGGAAGCCATGGGGAAATCAAAACTTTTAGTTAAGGAATCCGGAATTATTTCGGGTGTTGACATGGCTTTAAAGGTATTTAAGAAATTAGATCCGACGATAAAGACGGAGGTTTTTATAAAGGATGGATCAGAAGTGCAACCCGGAGATATCGTTTTTATTTCTGAGGGTCCGATCAGGTCATTATTGATGGCTGAAAGAACCATGCTAAATATAATGCAGAGAATGAGCGGTGTTGCCACAATGACAAAAAAATACCAAGACAGGCTAAAGGGGTTGAAAACCAAAGTGCTGGATACGAGAAAAACCACACCTGGCATGAGAATAATGGAAAAAGAGGCTGTCAAGACGGGTGGTGGTGAAAATCATAGAATCGGGTTGTTTGACATGATCCTGATTAAAGATAACCATATTGACTTTGCGGGAGGAATAGAGAATGCTGTGGCGCGTGCAAAAGATTACTGTGTGAAAAATGGAAAGGATCTGAAAATTGAAGTTGAGGCCAGAACCCTGGATGATGTGAGAAAACTGTCGGAAATGGATGCTGTAGACCGCATTATGTTTGATAATTTCACCCCGGAGATGACCAAAGAGGCAGTTGGTATAGTGGCAGGAAGGAAAGAAACAGAATCTTCCGGAGGAATCACGATCGACAATTTGCGTGAATATGGGGAAACCGGTGTCGATTACATTTCCGTCGGAGCCTTGACTCACAGTGTAAAGGGCTTAGATATGTCATTTAAGGCGCTTTAATGGACTCCATAGATAGAAAAAAGCGTGACCTTAAATTAGGCAGGTTTGCTGAAGATAAGGCAGCCGAATTTTATATAAAGGAAGGTTATGCAGTTTTGGAGAGAAACTGGTTTCTAAATAAAACCGAAATAGATCTGATTGTTCAGAAGGGCAATATTATAGCATTCGTGGAAGTCAAGGCAAGAAGCGGGGATGATGAAGATGCAGTAAATGCAGTGTCACGCGACAAAATGAAACGTATGATAAGAGCCTCAGATAGTTATATTCGCTCTATGACCGGTGAGTTCGAATATCGGTTTGACATTATTGCCTTTACGGGTGATTTCGACAATTTCTCCCTTGAAGTTTTCGAAGATGCATTTATTACAAGCGATATTTTATAAAATATCGCTTGTAGGTTTGAGAGTATCCTTATTCACTTGAGAAATCAGATATGCCCAGGCCTTATCATGATCATAAGGGACAATTCCTTCCATGATTGCCTCTTTGACGATATCCTTTAGCCTGGCCACTTCTGCTCCGGGATCGAGATTGAAGTGTTCCATTATCTCCCTTCCGTTAATGGGATTTTTCCAATTGCGAAGAGCATCGGCATCGTTTATCTCGTCAATGCGTTTTCTTAGTTTCCGAAATCCTTCCAGTTGATTTCTTACTTTTTCAGGTTTTTTGGAAGTTATATCGGATTCTGCAAGAATCATGAGATCCTCAAGATCAGTCCCGGCTTCTGTGATTAGTCTTCTTACCCCGGAATCTGTAACTCCCTCCTCGCCTACCGATTGGGGACGCATATGAAGTCCTACAAGTTTTGAAACATACTTCATTTTCTCGTTCAGAGGAAGTTTCATATCCCTAAAAATCCCGGGCACCATCTTTTGTCCTACAAAATTATGGCTATGAAAAGTCCATCCGAGACGGGAATCATATTTCTTAGTTGCGGGCTTGGCTATGTCATGGAGTAACGCAGCCCAGCGGAGCCATTCATTATCTGAACGTAAAGCCACATTATCAACAACTTGTATTGTATGATAGAAATTATCTTTATGGCCTTTACCTTCCTTAATTTCTACACCTTTTAAGGGTATAAGTGATGGGAATACGTATGGGAGGAGTCCGGTTTCATCAAGAAGTTGCCAGCCTATAGAAGGTTTTTTTGAACGCATTATCTTGGAGAGTTCGTCATTTATTCTTTCTCTCGTAATAATGTTCATTCTTTCAGTATTCTTCCGGATTGACTCAAAAGTTTCTTGGGTGAGTGAAAATGAAAGCGGGATCTCTGAATTTATCTGTGTTCCCTCTTCCCCTCTCCACAACTGAGTGGCAAACCTGATGGCTCGCAACATTCTGAGAGGATCATCAGAAAAAGTTATGTCAGGATCGGATGGAGTGCGAATTATCCCTTTTGCCAAGTCAACTATTCCGTTAAACGGATCCACAAGATTGCCGAAATTGTCTTTATTAAGAGAAACGGCCATTGCGTTAATTGTGAAATCACGTCTGGTCAGGTCATCCTGAAGAGTTCCGTTTTCAACAATTGGATTTCTGGAGTCCCGGTTGTAGGACTCTTTCCGAGCACCCACAAATTCGAGTTCAAGATCATGAAATTTTACCTGGGCGGTTCCAAAATTTGGAAAAACAGAGACTTTCGCTTTATGTCCAAGACGTTCCGCAACAGCCTTCGCCAATTCTATGCCAGATCCAACAGTCACAAAATCAATGTCCTTGGAGGAGCGTTGAAGAAATATATCCCTGACATAACCTCCCACCACATAGACTTTCCGCTTCATGGCGTCTGCCACTTCACCCACAAGCCTGAAAACCGGAGAATCGAGATTTGATGCTACATTCATAAATCAAGAGATCTGATATCTTCAGGAAATATAGTGAGATTCTCAAGACCTGACGCAGTGACTCTATAAGTATTTTCCACGCCTACAGCACCTGTATGGGGAATTACGAATTTGGGCTCTAAAGCAATTGTCATATTTTCTTCCAGCAATTCTTTGCTTCGGGCGTTTACTACAGGAGCTTCATTCAGCTGTATTCCGACTCCGTGTCCGATAAATCCTACCTTATTGTTATGCCCCATAAAATATGGTTCCAGTTCCTCTTCCTTTACTATTGAAAGTGCTGTATTATAGAGTTCTGAAACGGGTATGCCCGGAACAGCCTTCTTTTCCAAAATTCTCAGAATCTTGATAGAGCAATTATGAGCTTTCATTGCAAGGGGAGAAATTGTTCCAAGTGACCATACCCGGGTCATATCTGTCTGATAACCGTTGAAAGTGCCATTCATATCCACCATCACCGTATGCCCGGGAAGAATCCTATGATTGTCAGCTCCCACCGGAAGAGAGGGATGCACGCCTGAACCGGTCATTGTAAATTCATAAGGGCCTGAATTATCGGCATTATCCCCGCTTATCACTGACCCCATATTAATTTCCATTAGATTTCCCGAGACGCGCAACACACCCAAAGCTCCTTCAAGGCGTAATTCCCGTTCAATCTCTATCTGCAGCTCCAGGTCTGTCATTCCGGGCTTATAACAGTCGCTTACTTTAGAATATACTTTGACCTGATGATTTCCATCCTCTTTCATCTGTTCTATTTCCCAGGGTGTTTTAACTTCCCTTACCTGTCGGAGAATAGCCGAACCATTGTAGAATAAGGACTCCGGAAATACTTTTTCGAGACGACAGATGTCAGAATAAGAAAGATCGTCAAATTCCAAAGCAATTTTTGAAGGTAACGGGTAGCCTTTTTCGCGTAAAATGTCTGGGATTTGTTCTGGCTTGCGGATATAATCAACAGAAGGTTGTTGTGAGAAATCTGTAGGTTTTATAACAAACCATAATGGATCTCCAGTAAGAGGTATTAAGGTATAACCACGGAAAAATCTTCCGGATGTATAATATATGTTGGGACTGCTTCCGATAAGAACAGCCTCTACAGATTGGTCGCTCAATTTTTTTCGGATATTGGAGATTCTTAAATTTATCTCCTTTTGGAAGTCATCTGGAATCAATTTCATAGTTCGGTCAGATTTCTTTGGTGATAATTCCTAAGGCAAGAATACCTTGCGTGTCTTTTTGTCGAGTCATTATTGAAACAGTGAATCCTTTTTGAGAACGTAATTTTTCTAAAAAAGGACAGTTAATTTCATATATTCCGTAATGACCTTTACCTAACACTCGATTATTTTCAAAAAGCTGCAGGTCAATAACTTTCTCAATAATTGAATCAGACTCCAAAGAAGTCGATTCAATATGTAGAGGAAGATAGTTCAGACGACATTTATCGGTGTATCTTAGGCAAACGTAGAGATTAAAAGTTTGCGACAACGGAATGGAGTCAGAAAAATTTTCGAAAGGATAGAACAGGTATTCTTTTTCAGGTATGAATCCATCATGGCCCAAATCGATGAAATCAGCATGACTTATCTCTTTATCATTTTTACAGGCCGAAAATGCCAGAGAAAGAATAACTATAAAACCGATGAAAAATAAACGCATAGATACCGATAGGAAGCCAAGATCAGTTTTACGTTTTCTGAGTTCTTTCTTTATTTCCTTTATTTTTTCTTGGAACAAATTTTCTTTGTTGATTGTTCTGTGACTGTAATTGTTGTGGTTGCGTCTGCTCGGAATGATTTTGTTTCTGAACTTGATGAGGATGGTTTTGGTCCTCTTTAGAGTGATCAGAGTTTTGTTTATGGCGTTTTTTCTTTTTATTTTTACGATCAAACCGGGTCACACTATCTTGACCGATAATATCTCCAAATTCTGTTTGAGGTGCCTCGATTGTCGAGTCGGATAAAGATTCAACCTTTATTCCTCTTTTGTTTAATTCAATTATATTGAAAGCCCTGTCAGCATCAATGGTGACAAGATTAGCCGGTAGATGTTTATCGGTGGAATAAGTCAGTTTTCTGTCTAAAATGTCAGCCTTAAATAGGAAATACTGATTGTCAAGAGTTTCAAGAATAGTTTCTTTTGGAGGCAGATCTTTCTGAGCCTCTGCGTAAGAATCAATTTCAAAGTTGAGGCAACATTTCAATTTTCCACACTGACCTGCAAGTTTTTGAGGATTCATTGAAAGATCCTGAATTCTGGCTGCAGAGGTGCTCACTGAAACAAATCTGTTCATCCAGGAAGAACAGCAAAGAGTGCGGCCACAAGGCCCGATTCCACCAATCCTGCCTGCCTCCTGGCGCGCTCCGATTTGTCTCATCTCAATGCGCACCTTGAAAGTTTCAGCCAAAACGCGAATCAGCTTCCTGAAATCCACTCTTTCATCGGCTATATAATAGAAAATTGCTTTTCCTCCATCACCCTGATACTCAACATCTCCAATTTTCATCGATAATCCCAGCTCTTCTGCAATTGAGCGGGCTTTAATCATAGTGGAGTGTTCCTTTGATCTTGCCTCACGAAATCTTTCTATGTCATCGGAAGTGGCAATTCTGACTATTCTTTTAAGTTCCTGATCCGACTTGACAGAAGATTTTTTCATCTGCAGGCGCACCAGATATCCGGTCATGTTGACACGACCTACATCATGACCCGGGGCAGCTTCCACTACTACCAGATCGCCGATTTTAAGAGATACTCCGGTATCGTTGACGTAAAATCCCGTTCTTGTGTTCTTGAACATCACCTCAACGATGTTAAATGAACCATGTTCGGGAAGATCGGCCAGCCAGTCAACCGCGTTCAATTTTCCACGTGGTTCACGACGTCCGCAGGAACTGCATTCGCCGTGATGACGGCAACGCGGGCAACTGTTTATAAAAGATGAAGCCTCCATTTCCATATTTTAAGGAGTTGAGACTATTTAGCAAATGAAACTGATCTGGTTTCTCTGATCACCGTTATTTTCACCTGACCAGGATAAGTCATCTCATCCTGAATTTTACGGGCGATTTCAGAAGAAAGCTTTTCTGTCTCTTCGTCTGAAATTCTGTCTGCTCCGACAATAACCCTTAATTCACGACCGGCCTGAACAGCATAAGTTTTTAGAACTCCGGGGTAGGAGAGTGCTATCTGTTCAAGGTCATTAAGACGCTTAATATAGGCTTCGACTATTTCACGGCGTGCACCCGGCCTTGCACCGGAAATCGCATCACAAACCTGAACAATCGGGGCCAGAAGTGATGTCTGTTCCACTTCGTCGTGGTGAGCTCCGATGGCATTGCAGATGTCTGGTTTCTCTTTAAATTTTTCTGCAAGCTTCATGCCCAAAAGAGCGTGTGGCAATTCCGGTTCATCATCGGGCACTTTACCGATGTCATGGAGCAGGCCTGCACGGCGTGCTTTTTTGGGGTTGAGTCCAAGCTCGGATGCCATGATGGCACAAAGGTTTGCCGTTTCACGCGAATGTTGAAGAAGATTCTGTCCATAAGAAGAACGGTATTTCATTTTTCCTACCATTCTGATTAACTCCGGGTGAAGTCCATGTATCCCGAGGTCTATGGCAGTTCTTTTCCCCGTTTCAATTATTTCTTCTTCTACCTGTTTTTTCACTTTTGCCACAACTTCCTCGATTCTTGCTGGATGGATTCTTCCATCCACAACCAGCTGATGCAGGGCTAAGCGTGCTATCTCTCTTCTTACGGGATCAAAACCCGAAAGAACAATTGCTTCCGGCGTGTCGTCAACAATGATTTCAATTCCTGTCGCAGCTTCCAGTGCGCGGATATTTCGTCCTTCACGACCGATTATTCGGCCCTTAATTTCATCATTGTCTATATGGAAAACGGTTACAGAATTTTCCACTGCTGCTTCAGTCGCAAGCCTTTGAATGGATTGCACCACTATCTTCTTGGCTTCTTTAGATGCAGTGAGGCGGGCATCATCCATGATGTCGTTGATATAGCCCGCGGCTTCTGATTTTGCCTCCTCCTTTAATGATTCAACAAGCCTATCCTTAGCCTCTTCTGCAGAGAGACCCGAAATTTTTTCAAGCTCTCCCCGGACACTGTCCCACATTGTGTCAACTTCATTTCTTTTGGCTACAATGCTTTTTTCCTGATTCTCAAGACTATTTTGCAAAGAGTCAAGTTCATTTTTCCTTCTGGCAAGCTCTCCTTGTTGTTGATTAAGCTGAAGTTCCTTCTGCCGGGCCCTGTTTTCAGATTGCTGAATTTTCTGAAGCTTTTGATTAGCAGTTCTTTCAGCTTCAGAAATAATTTTTAACTCCTCCTCTTTAGCCTTAAGAAGTTGTTTTTCCTTGATGACGCCGGCTTCCATTGTGGCTTCATCGATAATGACTTTTGCCGCAGACCGGGCATTCTTTTTAGCCATAACTGAAGCCACGAGAAATCCGATAAATGCTGCGGCTACAGCTATAATAATCCATATTGCAGTTTCCATATTATTTACCTAAAATGAATATCATTATTTTATCATTCATAACTACTAAAGGCGACCATGCTTTGGCATCGTCGATTAAGAAGGTAAATATATGAACAGAGACTATGTGAATGGATCATTCGTTATCTCCTTCGAGCTCCGAGTTGAAACTTTCAGGATCACTGATCTCATTGATTTTATCAAGGCATATCTGAGCCAATTCTTGAGCCTGGTTTTGGAGTTTAAGGTCTTCCTGGCGCCAAAAGGCGAATTGCCAAGCTGTCATGGCTAAGATTTTCCTATCGGAACTGTCAGGCCAGTTGCGTCGCAACTTGTTGAAATATTGCCTTACAGCAAATTCGGCTTCACGCACAGCGTCTTGCCGGTTAAATTCGGCTTTGAGTTTAAATGATTCGCCGCCTATATTTAAAGTCATTTCCACTAAGTCAGAACCGTTCATCGTCTACTCCTCATTAATCATTGTGATGCAGCTGTCGATGGTTCTAATCAGACGTGATATGGTGCGTCTGGCAGATACAACGGATTCGGGTGAATCAGCAAGCCGATAAGAAACCGAAAGGAATTCAACATCGGAGAGAGCTTTGTTCAGATTTTTCCTCTCTGTTTCGAGATCTGCTTTTAACGACCTGTTTTCCTCTTCAAGAACTTTAATTTGATCTTGCATTTTAAGATGTAGCGCCGAAAGGTCTGCTATCTTGTTATTAAGTTTCCTTAAGGAGGTCAGCAAGGTCTTCTGATCCATTTATGCCCAAATTTGTGCAAATTTACAAATTTTCAGTTAATAGTGCAAACGAAAGTGGTATGCGATTAAACGGAAAGGTTGTATATGATTCTTTAATACCACTGAATGCCATTGGCAGTGGATGATCGCTTGTCGTATTTCAAATCTTTAAGAAGCGATGATTTGACTGAAATATGGAAATTATATGATTTGTAAGGGCCAACCGGGACGAAAGATGCCGACATGGTGAAACAATGCAAATCACGGGATATGGAACAGTTCATATAAGCAATTTTCTTCAGATCAAAATTATATGAAGCTGAAAATGAGAAATTCCAGTTAGGGGTGGGACGAATATTGCCCGAGAAAGACAGATTCTGTGTCCATTTCCCTTTATATTCGAGCTTATCGTAATCAAAGGCCCCGTATCCATAATTAACCGAATAATTAAAAGTGAGGCTCCAGGGACAATCCCATTTGGCATATCCGTCGGCATCTGCGGCCGCCTTTTCTTCCATTGCTTCCTTTCGCCGTTGTTTCTTTAAATCATTTTGAGAAGGTGATGCGGGTCCTACATCCATTTCTTCAAAATCATCAAAATCTTCATCTTCAAAATCGTCAGGATTATTCTTGTTGTTTTTGTCTTTATTTGAACTTTTCTTAAATGTCTGATTATTGAATGTATAAGAGAATGAAGTGCCGGTAGAAGACAGCCTTGCCCAACCTTTTCCCGCCTGCAGACGAGTGACATTAACCCTAACCGGAGAGCCGGAAGGAGAGAGGCGGTAGATATAAGGATCCCAGGTGGCTGATAAATTCAGATTGAAATTTTTAACAAGACGAAGCATAATCGAGGTGTTTATATTGCTCCATCTCATAGAGTCTGCCGCAAAATTATAGCTTTGGCTGATAGTGAAATTTTCAATCAATGAAATTTTCTTTGTGCCGGTGGAATCTTTGTCGTCCCTGACCTTCATTTCCAAATTATTGGCAAGAGAAACCGATACCATTCCTGATTTTCCTTGTCCGGGAGCTCCGAAGATTCCATGCGAGAAATAATTATATTTTCTTGATTGTTCCTGTCCCTGGTTATCCACGTAGGAATAGGAGCCCCAGACTCCCCACATGGGATCAGAAAAATCAGGGGAAGCAGAGAAAGAGACTGTAGGAGTCAAGACGTGGCGTATCATCTGCACTTTATCCCCAAATATTTTCAAGGGTTTCCAAAAACCGTAAAGTTTGGTGTCCAGAGCTATTGATGCATTGAAATCAAACAGGTTATAAAACCCATAGGTGGTATCTGAAATTTCTTTTGAAGCCTGAGTGTCCCACTGCCGACGGATTTTTGAAGTGTACATCCTGTCGTTCATTGAAATCGAGGGAGATATGTTGATATATTTAAAAAGGGAAAAAGTGGCTGAAACCGGGATTGCATGTTTCAAACCATTACGCCAGTCTTTTATCAGGCTTTTTTTGAAGAAAACATTCTGTTGGGCTGTCAGTGAATTCTGGAATTGACCCGAATAGGAAAGCTTAATCTTTTCATACCATCTTTCACCACCGACAGATTTCTTTCTCTTGAATGGAGCTGTCTGTGACATTGTCACAGTGAGATTTGGGAAAGAGACTGCCAGGGTTGAGTCTTGGGTTCTCTGCGTGATATTGGCGGTGGTGGAAAGACTCCATTTAGTTCCCGGGAAACGATATGTCATATTCACTGATGATGACTTGGTGTTTTCAGTGAAAGAACTGTTATAATAAGAGTTCAAGTCGTTTCGTGAATAACCCGAAGTTGCAAAATTCACCGATGCCGAGAAACTCATATTAGGATTAGATTTGGTGTCTTGAGAATGGCTCCAGATGAATTGAAAGTTATTTTGCTTGGAATAATCGGGAGCTCCCTTTTCTCCATATATGGTGGTGATATAAGAGAAACTGATATTTCCGCGGAATTTATATCGTTTTGAATAAGTGGAAGCTCCGGAAACACCCCAGGAACCTTTTGTATAGATTTCTCCACGGAGTGCAAGATCGACATAATCGGAAACTGCGAAATAATATCCGCCGTCTCTCAGGTAAAACCCCCGATTGTAGTCTTCTCCGAAAGTAGGGAAAATTATGCCGCTGGAATAGTTTTTAGAAAACGGGAAATATCCGAATGGAAGGGCAATGGGAAGCGGAACATCTGCGAGCACCATATAAACGGGTCCGGTGACGATATTTTTATTAGGGACCATCTTACCGCGTGTCACATTGAAATAAAAATGGGGATGTTCGTGATCATCGCATGTAGTGTATTTCCCATTTTCAACGAAGAATGATCCATCTTCCATTTTCTTAGAGGCACCGCTGGTAAGGTATCCTTCTCCTTGTTCGGTTATTACATCAGTGATAAAACCTCTTTCAGTCTTGAAATTATAGGTCATCTGTTTTGATTCATATTCATCTCCTCCATCTTTAAAGACGGGCGTTCCAAAGAGATTTCCAATTGAATCTACAGCCCCCGTTGCATATACAGTGCTCTCGTCAAGCTCAATCTTTATTTCCTGAGCATTGAGCTTGAATTGTCCATATTCCACATTACCGTCACCGAACAGGAAAGTTGTATTTTGACCCTCCATTACAAGCGAATCTTTTGCACTGAATGTCACTGAGGTTTCGAGGTCTACCTTATCACGGTTAATTCTTGAAAGAGTGGTGCGGGTTGTGTCATAAGGAAGATTCCTGTCAGATAAGTTTTCTAAATTCAAAGAATCTGATAGGAGAGAATCAGCTCTGTTGCCTTTGATTCGAGAGAGAGAATCTCGTGTTGCATTAAAACGAGGTTCAATAATCGAATCGGTCACTGAAAGTATGGAATCATAGGCAAAAAACAGAGTGTCGTTTTTCACCGTTCCCTCCTCAGTGTCAAGAGAAAGGGAATCAATAGGAACAAAGCCGGTTGTGGCGGAAGATTCGCCTGTTGCTGCCTTGTCTGAATTTAATAGTTTAGGAGTGAGACAGGACGTATTTACAAACGCAACCGCAAGGGCAACTATGGCTACAATATATATGAAAAATCGCCTCAAATTGTCGTAAATAGAGTCTTAAACTGCAAAGTTAGCAATAAAAAAGTGAAAGCTTATTCCCTTTAAGACTAATAAATGTTAAGCAACCACAGTTTTGCCATTCCTTCTTTCAAGATGATATAAATGGCATGAAAGAGATTTTATGAAAAAAGAGAATGAAGTTCTAAAAATCTGTCGACAGCTTCTTTTCCATGTTTTTCCATTTGATTAATAATCTTCTCAACAGATTTTTCTTCAAACATGTTTTTGCTTTTTGAAAAGAATTTGTCGGAATAGCATATAATTTTTTCTTCTAAAGTGACAGGCAACATATCTCTGTGAGGGAGAGGTAAGTTCCCTTCAATAATCTGGTTTTTTGTAATCCCGGAACCGGTGTGACGTTCACATATGAGTCCGAGTAAAGGTAGCCCGTTCTTTTCAAGGATTTTTCGTCCCTCCACTCCGTGGCATATATATGGGTTGGGGCCGAAAGCATGGATCTCGGGTGCCGAACAATTCACAACGCCGATATCATGAAGCAATGCTCCACAATAGACAAACTCCCTGTCGGCAGGGAGTTGTCGTTTGCGGATAATCTCTAAAGCTTTGCGAGCCACCTGTTCCGAGTGAATTCTGATTATTTCACGAAGCTTTTCTTGTCTAAGGAAATGTTTTTGAAATAAGCCGTTTATGTCAACTATATGAGATCCCATAATCTACGACTCCTTCTAATAGAATCCATCAAAAGGTTATTGAAAACTTTGTTATTAATTGAAATTAAGCGAGATTAATCGAAAATGTAATTCCAGTTATGAACGTCTGGTTCTTCACCATATTGTATTGCCCGAAGTTTATTATAGAGCTGGGTGGTTATTTTCCCGGGTTCGTTGTCGGGAGAAATTACATATTTGATGCCTGTGTCAAGATCATCAATCTGACTAATTGGAGAACAAACGGCTGCAGTGCCACAGGCAGACGCTTCTTCAAAAGTGGGTATTTCTTCTACAGTTATGTTTCTTTCCTCCACCTTTAAACCTAAGTCTTTTGCCAATTGCTTGAGGCTCATATTGGTTATTGAAGGAAGAATAGACGGGCTTGATGGTGTGATATAAGTATTGTCTTTAATGGCAAAGAAATTGGCTGCTCCACATTCATCTATATATTTCTTCTCTTTGGGATCGAGATAAAGCATCACTGAATATCCCATTTCGTGTGCTTTTTCACCTGCTACAAGTGAAGCCCCGTAATTTCCACCGAATTTAACTGAGCCTGTTCCTTTGGGAGCAACCCGGTCATATTCGCGGCTGATGCATACTTTTGTTGGTTTGAAACCGGCCTTGAAATAAGGGCCAACAGGAGTCACAAGCATGACAACAAGGTATTCTGTGGCCGGACTGACACCTACTTTCGGGGAGATTCCTATTTCCAAAGGGCGGATATAGAGAGACGAACCGGTTCCATAGGGCGGAACAAAACGTTCGTTGAGTTTAACCACTTTTTTCACCATTTCACAGAATATTTCAATTGGGAGCGGTTCCATTTTTATGGCTTCTGCAGACCTGATAAAACGTTTTGCGTTTTCTTCCATACGGAAAACTCTGATTTTGCCATCTACCCCTCTGAAGGCTTTAAGACCTTCAAAAATTTCCTGCCCATAATGGAGTGAAGAAGCAGCTATATGAAGAGGAATATATTCCGAGTCAGAAACTTCTATATCTCCCCATTTTCCATCTTTGAATGTGCATCTCACATTGTAATCTGTCGGAACATAGCTGAATGGCAGGGTCGACCATTCGAGGTCGGGAGCTTTATCTTTAATTGAAGTTGCCATAAAAATGATTTTAAATGATTAATTTATAGTTTTAGTTTTAAGGTTATATCGCTACTTTAGAAGTTGATTCAGCCGTTTTTACAATATAAACTCCGTGTGAGTTCATTCTAAATTCATAGTTGCCGGCTTCAAGCTCTTGTGAAGAGATAAGTTTTCCCAAAATCGTGAAAATTTCAATTTTTAAAGTTCTTGTCACATTCACTTTTATCACAGAAGGCGCGCTGAAAACTTCAATATCCTGTTGTTTGGAGATAGGTTTGACCCCTTCTCCTATTGTTTCAATCTGTTCCCATTGATTTTCATTGCCATATGTCGGTATTGTCATGACCATTAAACAGAAGGTCACAACAACAGAAGCCACTATGGTGCGGATTAACGACATCTGGTATTATTATAATGGTAAAATTACAAAAAAAAAATGGAAAAACCGTAGTTTCTCCATTTTTTGAATCTATAAAGAAAATTTTTATTTGTTTCCTTCTTTTTGAAGCTGTTCTTTGAGAGCTTGAAGAGCGCCAAGATCACCAAGTGTGGTCTTTTCAACATTCTGGGTGAGTTGTGGCTGTTCTTCTTCTTTTTCTTTACGAGCTTTCTTCGGAGCAGCAGTTTTTTCTTTGCGAGCTTCTGCCTTGGTTGCATCTTCTGCTATGCGGCTGTGTGAAAGAATAATCCTTTTGCTCTCTTTGTTAAACTCAATAACCTTAAAGTTAAGTTTTTCATCAAGTTTAGCTTGAGAACCATCTTCCTTAACAAGATGTTTCGGAGTTGCAAAGCCTTCAACGCCATATTCAAGAGCTATGACAGCACCCTTATCCATCATTTCAGTAATGGTGCCTTCATGCACTGATCCTACGGTGAAGATTGTTTCGAAAACATCCCAAGGATTTTCTTCAAGCTGCTTGTGACCTAAAGAAAGACGACGGTTATCTTTGTCTATTTCAAGAACCTGAACTTCTATTTCGTTGCCAACCTGAGTAAATTCTGATGGGTGTTTGATTTTCTTAGTCCAAGAAAGATCGGAAATATGGATAAGGCCGTCAACACCTTCTTCGATTTCCACGAATACACCGAAGTTAGTGAAGTTACGCACTTTTGCTGTGTGACGTGATCCGATTGAGTATTTTGTTTCGATATTCTCCCATGGATCATCTTTGAGCTGCTTGATACCAAGGCTCATCTTTCTGTCATCTCTGTCGAGGGTGAGGACAACAGCTTCAATTTCGTCGCCAACTTTCAGGAAGTCCTGAGCGCTGCGGAGATGCTGGCTCCATGACATTTCAGAAACGTGTACCAAACCTTCTACGCCCGGTTGAACCTCAACAAAAGCACCGTAGTCGGCCATGACAACAACCTTTCCGGAAATTCTGTCACCAACTTTGACATTGGCATCAAGTGCATCCCAAGGATGGGGAAGAAGTTGTTTAACACCGAGTGCGATACGCTTCTTCTCATTGTCAAAGTCAAGAATTACCACCTTGATGTCTTGATCAAGTTCCACAACTTCGCGAGGATCTGTGATGCGTCCCCAAGAAAGATCTGTGATATGAACAAGACCGTCTACGCCACCAAGGTCAACGAATACTCCATAAGGAGTGATGTTTTTGACTTTCCCTTCGAGAACCTGTCCTTTTTCAAGTTTGGAAATAATTTCTTTTTTCTGTGCCTCAAGTTCGGCTTCGATAAGAGCTTTGTGAGATACAACGACGTTTTTATATTCCTGGTTGATTTTAACAACCTTGAATTCCATTGTTTTATCAACAAATACGTCATAATCACGGATAGGACGCACGTCAATCTGGGAGCCCGGAAGGAATGCTTCGATACCGAATACATCCACAATCATACCGCCTTTAGTGCGTGATTTAACGTATCCTTTGATGATTTCATCGTTTTCAAGAGCCTGATTAACGCGATCCCAGCTGCGGGTCTGGCAGGCTTTCTTGTGAGAGAGTCGAAGTTGTCCGTTCTTGTCTTCAAGATTTTCAATATATACTTCTACCTCATCTCCAACTTTGAGATCCGGGTTGTAACGGAATTCAGAAATTGGAATGATAGCGTCTGATTTCATTCCGATATCAACACGCACTTCACGTTTTGAGATAGATTTGATGACACCGGTCACCACTTCGTTGTCTTTAGCCGTCTTAAGAGATTCATCGTAAGTGCTTATAAGCTCCTCACGGCTCTTCGAACCGGCTGTTTCGCCTTTTTCATAGGCATCCCAGTCGAAATCTTCGATGGGGGTTTGAACTTTTGATTCAGCCATTTAGGGTTAATAAATAGGGTTAATAATTCACTAATACACTGCTTTTTCGCAATGCGGGGCAAAATTACCTTAAAATTCTGAGAATTGCAAACTTAATATAGCAATTATAATTTAAGCATATTGTCTTCCCTCTTAAGGTTTTCCAGATATTCTTCTCGATCTTCCTCAACTATCTGATCGAATCTTTTGGAACAATAGGTTATATCTTCTTGCCGTTTTCTCCAGGAGTCGTCAAAACGACGTGATATCCAAAGAAGTTCTTCCTGTCTGTAGGATAGGAAGGCATGGTTGAGGATATCTTCCGCTTCTTTTACCGACCTCGATGCAAGCACTTTTTTCAAATCACTACGGGTCATAATTTGTCCCCCGACATCAACCCAGTCTTCTGGCGCCTTATTATCAGAATCAGGAATTATTCCGTTCGGCAATGTTAAAGACAAATATTTAAATATGGCGTATGTGTAAAATTTCTTTGCTCTGTCAAGAGAAGCCCTGGTGAATTTCATTCCTTTATGGCGCACATAAAGGTCATCGTCTGCAGGCCTGGAAGTGAGTTCTTTAATTATGTCGATGGCCCTTAGCATATTATCCACCGTGTAAGGATTCAATACATTGAAAATTATACGGTCGAATAAGGGGATTTCCCGTTTAAGTCTTTTGTCACGTGCAGGCCATTTTGTCTCGTCACGAAGTAGTCCGCAAGAGCGAAGCATGGCAGCCGGCACAACTACAGTGGCTCCTTTTTCATCTCCGAAAAGATATGAGAAAGGAAAGAAAGAGGAATCCGGATGTGTTTTATGGGAACCCATGAGTAGGGAAAAGGCTCCGATCTTAGCTCCAAGCATGAGATAGGATCCGGATGAGGTCTTGACACCTCTTTCCAGAATTCCCCAATGAATGGGTCCAAGCTTGTACATATGGTTGCTTTGATTGCTCGACGAACCGGCATTTAGAAAAGAGGTCTGACAGCCTATAAGGAGTGTCCCTTTATGCATGCTGACAGAATATGGACCTGCAAGAATCGAAACGGCTTCTCCGTTTTCAAAGACACAGTTGGCGAAAAATAGAGAATCATGGGCTGTAAATCCTTTCCCCAATTCAGTTCCTTGACCGATATAACAGTTCTTTACCCCCACTTTTTCACCAATTGTTCCATCCTCAACGATGAAATTCTCAGCTACTACTCCTGCTCCTATATTTACTAATGAAAGTCCGTGAGCTGCATTGTTTATTATCGTTCCGTTCTCTAATTTCAGAGCTCCGGAGATTGTAATTTCGTCACCTATACTTACATTTTTTATAGGTCCGCAGTCTCGTATTATTGTTCTTGACCCAACTTTGGCCGGAGAAATCCGAGCCTCAATGAACCCCTTGAAAGTATCTTTTAAACCGTTATTTAACCAATCCGGTTCCCTTGCCATCAGGGTGGCAATCTGAGCCGAGAGGCGGGGATAGATATAGACAGCTCTGGACCCTGTTTCATCGAGTACATTGACTTTCGTGCCTATTCCGTGGCTTGATCCGGGTTCAAATCTTAAAGAAGCTACATTCTCAATTCTGGTGTATTCTCCTATATTACATGGGCCTATCCCTCCGGGAATATCTCTGAGCCTTACTCCCCGGTTAATCTGAACCGCTCCAATAAACCTTACATGGGAAATATTCCCAAGATCAAGTTCCGGGTCAATTGTAATCAATGACCAATCATCGGAAAAACAGTGCTGTTTATCGAGTCTGTCAATTTCCTTTTCAGTAAGATTTCTTAATGTCTTTTTGTTTTGGTCAGTCTGCATTGTTGCTTTCATAGTCCTCATCATATTTTTGATAGAGGAAATCATTATATGGGAATCTTTCTGCATGTATTTCTCGAGCCTTTTCATAAAGTAGTTCTTTCAAGGCATCGATATTGATGTGTTCTTTTGCTGATATGAAAACGCAGTTGTTGGCCATTTTCGACATCCAGGTCTCCCGAAATTCTTCGAGTGAAATATTCTCTTTTGTGGAAGGTGTGAGATCATCAGGATCTTTGGGAGAATATTTGAAAGCATCAATTTTATTGAAGACCATGATAACAGGGATCGGATGCTCTCCGCAGACCTGGCGTAAGGTCTCGTTTACAACTTCTATCTGTTCTTCAAATCCGGGATGGGAAATATCAACCACATGCACCAATAAATCTGCTTCTCTGACTTCATCCAGAGTTGATTTGAAAGAGTCAACCAGGTTGGCGGGGAGTTTTCTAATAAAACCTACCGTATCAGTCAACAGGAATGGAAGATTGTCTATTATAACCTTTCTTACCGTTGTGTCTAAAGTTGCAAAAAGTTTGTTTTCTGCAAAAACCTCACTTTTACTAAG
>JAFLTN010000150.1 GCA_022510445.1 Muribaculaceae bacterium
CTTTCAGCAGCCGTCACGGCATTCTGCGCTGCAATTGCTGCGTCTGTTACTGCCAGCATCAAGTCTCCGACTCCCGGTTTGCGCGGTTCATAGCCGGTTTCTTCAAACGCATCATACCATTTCTGGCAATCCGCACAAAAAATAAGAACCATTTTAGCTTTTGCAATAAACGGCTGATTATCACATGTGACAGCCAACTTATCCTTTAAAGATTGGTCCGTAATATCCAGTATCGTGTAAAGTTGCTGATTCCCTGCCGTAGGAGCCATAGAGGCTGCTTTCAAAATCTGCTGTTTTTCTTCATCGCTGATTTCGCGCTCTTCAAAAACGCGAACGGATTTGCGGGCTGATAGTTGCTTTAATGTTTCGTTCATATAGTCACTCCTTAATTGTGTTGAAATAATCGTCAGCCACTAGTCCATACATACAGGCATCGACGATTCCCTTGTTGTTCCAATCAGCTTTTTTTAACGTACCCTCATACTTTAAGCCGCATTTTTTCATTACTTTTCCGGAGTTGGGATTGTTCGGATCATGCTGTGATTCAATTCTGTTTACTTTTACCGTTTGAAAGAAAAAGGGAATAATTGCAGAGAAAGCTTCGCTGGTATAACCCTGCTTCCACCATTTACTTCCAATGCAGTATCCTATATGTACTTTCTCTGTTTTTTCGTCCATTCCAACAACTGAAATGGTTCCTATCGGCTCCCCAAGATCTTTTGGTACAATCGCCCACTGATAAAATGATTTATCGGCATAATTATCAACCCACTCCCGCATCACGTTTTCAGTTTCGGAAATGCTGTGCATGGTAGTCCAGCGCAAAAACTCCGTCACCTTATCATCACTTTCCCAGTTACGAAAAGCAGCATCCGTATCATCCATAGAGAATTCTCTTAATATTAATCTTGGAGTTTCAATTCTCACTGTACCTTTATGTTCCATCTTCTTTTCTCCCTTATATTTTGAAATGCACCGGAGTTACTTTTTGCACTTTGAGCTATACTATCAGGATCCTCCTTCATGCAGCGCATTATAAAAAGAATAATCAACAAAACCACTCATATTGTCTAATGCTCCGTCTACTAACTCCTTTACCATTAAACAATCTCTGTGCGGCAACTTGATATTCGGACCTGCCTCTATTCCGTAATTATAACTCGCCCTAAATCCGCGAGGATTATAATTATGAGGATTGCCTTCCACAAGGATTGCTTTGAAGCCCATGCCTTTCGCTTTCTCAAAACCGTATTCAAGCAACTCCTTGGAAATATGCTGCCTCTGCAATTCCGTTTTGACCGCAACCGGTGTAAGTATAAGCAGTTCATCTTCATATTTTCCTTCGATATGGAAACGGGAAAACATCGCATAACCGATTACATCGTCTTCTTCATTTACCATAATCAATTCCAACTCAGGAACATAATATTTTTTCGACCTGATTTCCTCAACCAGTTGACGTACGATTCTGCCTTCCTTTTCACAGTCATATGTAGTAAATACATCTTCTACCAGATCAAGCGAGGATAGAAAATATTTATTCTCCATAGTTTTTATTGTTCGCATGGTTATCTTTACCTCTTTTATTGTTTTTCAGGATTCCTCCAAAGTGCAATTTATGCACTTTGAAATCGCGTTACTTCTTAGGGTCGATAAAACAATATTTCCCCTTTCCATGTCCTTTTGTCGCCTGAATAATTCTTACATTTAACAATATTTTCAACAATTCAGAAGCTCTCGTGGATTTTAATCCTGTTAATTCTTCAACATCACTTCTTCCAAAAATATTCTCATTTCCGTACTTTCCATACATTAAGAGAATATGATGAATTGTCTTTTCCGATAAATCAGGTAAACGTTCTTCTATCTTTCCTCGAATGTCCGCTTTTTGACCTTGAATGTCCGTTTTTTGCCCCCGAATGTCCGCTTTTTCATTTGTTTGAAACGCTCCACTAATATGCATTGTACGGTTGTGAAGTTCATTATTTTCATTAAGCAATAAATTTCTTAAAAATAATTCCAGATATTCAGTTGTTTCATGCACTCCATTTTTTAAATCATTATAGTTTGCCCGAACCAACGCATTTCTAAAGTACCATGCATTTTCAGCAAATATATCATTAGTTGCTTCAAATCCTAACTTCCGTAAATATTTGATTAAAAAAACTGCTGTAGCTCTGGTATTTCCTTCCCCAAAAATATGAATCTGCCAAAGCCTCGAAACAAACAGAGCGAGGTGCCGGATAATTTCATCCATACTTAACGACTTATAGCTAAATTTCTTTTCCTCCGCAAAATCATATTCCAAGGTTACCCGCAGTTCTGATGCACTGCCATAGAGAACAGTTGCCCCATTTAACACCCATTCTTTCTTTGTAATATTGTAATCTCTGATTTCCCCGGCATGCTCATAAATTCCTGTAAAAAGTTTCTTATGGATTGATATATATTCATTCGGCGTAAAACTAAAAGCTTTTTCAGATAATACTTTAACAATTTGCAAAGAAACCTTGTCTGCCTCTTCCGTTCTGTCATCGTCAGCTTCAGGATTTTCCTCATAGTAACTATTTAAAAGCCTCTGAGCTTCATCAATGGATATTTCCCCTTCAATATTTTGTATGGCAGTACGAATTAAATACTCCGACGGCTTAAGACCATCTACAGCTTGCAGACCTATCGCAGTATGCCATGCATACCCTTTATCCCGTTTATTTGGTTCTGATTGTTTTATATACTCTTTAAAGGGGTCCTTATTCACCAGATCACCTCCTAAAAACTCATGTCTATCCATAAACTAATTCCTTCTGTTGTTTTCAGTTCTGACCAAATATCTTTACCTCTTCCGGCACACCGATTTGTCCATCGATATTGCTTGCAGCATAAACCGCACAATTTCCGATATACTTTGACCAGTAACTTCCGTTTGAACTTGGTGTCAGATACTCCAGAGCACCTTTCATGGCTATGGCATGTGTCGAAATCAGAATATTCCCCGACAATCCCTTTATATCTTCCAGAAATACGCCGGTTCTTTGCACAACCCCGGAAAGTGGTTCCATTCCTTCCGGTGCCGGGTTATTTACAAAGTCACTAAAAAATGTAGTGATCTCCGGTGCAGGATTCTCTAAATCCATGCCTTCATACGGACCATAGTCCATCTCAATTAACCTGTCATCAATCACAATCGACCTTTCTTTCGTAATAAGTTCCGCAGTCTGGACTGCTCTCCCCAGCGGACTGGAATATACATATGAAAACACAATTCCCTGATCCGTGAACCATTGCCCTACTTCACGCGCCTGTACGATTCCTTTTTCATTCAATGGGTAGTCACTTCTTCCCTGTAGGACATGTGCATTATTTAATTCTGTCTGTCCGTGTCGAATAATATAAATCATGCGTTCTCTATCCGGTTCTTAACCTCGTCCGACTTTTGGCGCCTTCTGCGCTGAAAAACATTTCATTCATTGTACCATAGTTTTGCTGTCCCGAACAGATTATCCGGTATAAAATGAGCAAGGAAAAGCCTCCAAATTGTTTATAACTTGGAGGCTTTTTCAGACTATATGAAACTAATTATGTAAAAAATATCATCATGCATCACTTCACTATGAATAGACCTAGTATACCAACCACATTGGCAATAAAATGTGAAATGGTACTTACGATAATATTGTTTGATCTCTTATAAACAAGTCCATAGAATGCGGCATTAACAATAATAAACAAAAGATCATACAGTACTACACCGAAACTTCCGGTGGAAAAATGACAAAGAGAAAACAGCGTTGCTGTTATAAAAAGCGCAGGAAGAAACGGCAAACGTCTTGATAATCTACTCTGGAAAAATCCCCTCCACGCTATCTCTTCACCTAACGCCGCAATAATCAGCTCCGCAATTAAGATTATAATTTGACCGGTTGAGAGAAAATCCGTACGTCCCGATAGATGTTCCAAGAATTCAGGAAGATACATTTTTGCAAATGCATAACAGATTATATTCATAACAACCGGCATTAGAATGAGAAAATCGGTCTTCCAATCTTTCAACGCCTTAGGAACAGACTTCAGACTCAGGGTTTCTTTTTCTTCCGCTTCTCTTGTGATAAAGTAGAAAACAATACCGATGAGCAATGTAATACCGGTCAAATTCACATTGATATCCCCAAGTAATACCAAAAGTCCTGAAAATGAGAATGTGACCATAAGTATCATTGCTGCTAAAGCCAATCTTTGTTTGTTCATGTCTATAATCCTTTCCGGGATGCGAGCATTCCAAAGAATACATTA
>JAFLTN010000151.1 GCA_022510445.1 Muribaculaceae bacterium
TGATTTATGGAAAAGCGGATTTGAAATCGAAAGCTGTATATTGAATAAATTTGCTTCCAAAGGAAAAGTAATTCCCGATTTGTCGAAAGAAGAGAACACTTTAGGGAGTGATGGCAGTATTCATATATCAGTGCCATGGGATACCATGGATACAGAAAAATCAGGTCCTCTCTCTTTTGTAAAAGTTGGAGCAGAGGGAACCAATCCGATCTTGACAGCATACGTGCCGGAAATGAATACGGCACATTACAATACCTCTAAAGCTGATAGGCCTCGCTTAACAGCAAGTCTGACACTGAATAACAATCAATTTAAGGATAATAAAGACTTCGAGCTCAATGATAATAATCAAGGATCAACAAAACTTTTCCATATCCTCAGAAATCATCATTATGATTTTATAATTGAAGACATTTCCGAAAATGGTGAAGTAGAATTATCTTATACTGTATGTCCTTGGGTTGAAGGAGATACTGATATTGAATTTCATTGATGAAAAGATTTATAGATAGAACCATCATATTACTTTTATACGGAATCCTTGCAATGCTTGCTGCTTGTAGGGATGAGCCGGTATATAATGATTCAGGAGTCCCTGAAGAGGGTTTGCCGGCCACTGTGACTTTGAACGTGAATGTGGCAAAAGAAACCATCGGCACTCGATATGCAGGTTTCATCCCCGGCGATACCGAAACAAGCCATATAGGTCATATATGGATAGGGATCTTTAATGCCGGAACAGGCAAACTCATTTCACAAGTAGAGAAAGGTGAAAGCCAGGTTGCCAATCATGATGACAATGGGACAATCACATTTGAGAATATCCCTTTAAGTTCCGGAACATGTTATATAGTCGGTGTCACAAATGCAGATTCAAATCAGGGAGTCATTGTAGAAGATACCGGAAATGTAGAAAATTCTAAAGATAACCTCCTTTCCATCCTTAGAAAGATCAAGACCTGGGAAGAATTCAAAAAAATATCATTTCTTATTTCCAATCCGGAGTCAGTGTCAAGGGTCAGTGCCAATTTCGTGATGTGTGGAGCATATACGGAAGCCAATGACTCTCATTCCCGAGATTTTTTATGGGACGAAGAGGGTAATCCTCAGCCCGTTTACATTTATCCGGATAAAAACGATCTTCGGGGCCGAGGCCGAGTGCATCTGCAGCGTCTTGACGCATATGTGAAGTTTGTAATCAAGCCGGCTCCGGAACTGCCCATATCAATAACCCCTGTCAGCTGGCAGGTTAAGAATCTCCCCAGCGTTAGCTTCCTTCAGGAAAGGAAAGGAAGTTGTGAGGCTGACGGTGGAAAAGTTATTAATGCTGCTGATACCAAGAAAACGGGGGTGCTCTGGAAGGATTACGGCTCTTTTGAAAACTTCTATAATAATTCACAGGTTTATCTGGCAAACACTTTTTCAAAAGACAGAGACGAGACCGACCATAAACTCACCGGCTCTTATTCTTTTGATTTCTATCAATTGGAAAATAAGCATACGGGAATTATCACCGCTTACCCTTCAGCAGCAAATGGCAATAATGTGTATAATGAAAGAGAGCGGGAATTCAAATCGGAAGAAAATGGCTCGAATACCGGTTGGTATAAAAGTCTCGTGACAAGTCCCGGAAGTTCTACCCCTTCTTCAGAACCCTCATTGCGTAATAACAATGCCACCTTTGTGGAGATTAGGGTACAGGTGGAATATTTTTATGAGCAGGATGATTCGGAGTTTAAACCTGTGGATCCTAACAACTATAATGGAGGGAAGAAGTTGATTCAACGAGTTGCCAATGCAGTCTATACCGTGCATCTTGGTTATGTGAAATATAAGGGGACCGGCGTTGCTGATGTCAATGATTTTAATTGCCTGCGTAACACTGCCACCATTTACAACATTACAATTTATGGTGCAGATGATATCCGTATAGAAGCTCAGGAAGGAGACCGTTTCAAGGAAATTGAGTCAGGAGCTGAGGGCACTGTAACCGATCTCGAGGAAGACCTCATCAATCTCGACTGCCATTACAGTGTGTTTAATATAAAACTGAGCGATAACGCCCGTGAAAATCTAACATGGAGGATACGTGCCCCGTATGGTGAAGAATATATAGACATGGTGTGCGGTCCGAATCTTGATGGTTACTCTTCACCTTACATAACGAATCTCGGAGACGTGGCTAATAACCATATACTTGATGCGTTGCCGGAGAATCAGTTTTACAACTGGGTACAGATTGTTCCCACCAACGGACCTAATGTTATAGCGAAATATCCCGGTGATCCAAGATTGAAAAACAGAACAGATATACCTAATTATAGTACTAACAATATCCGCACCCACGGCGAGGATAACGGAGTCTGGTATCTCGAAGACTTGCGAGATACTCAAAAATTCAGACATCCGTCAAATTCAAATAACAATAAAACAACTGAATATTATTATACTGTGTTTATAGATGAGTATGTCTATGAATATAAACTGGATAAAACAAAATCCAGTATGACCGGTACTGAGATTAATATAGACGAATGGCGAAATTATGTAAACAGGGATTATCGTAAGCTATGGATCAGACTTGGCACGCCCAATATTTCACATGACGGAGAAAGCATTTATTCAGAGAGCCTGTATATGGTTACTCAGGAGTCAATTCAAACCTTCTATAATAATAATTCTACTTCAGGATTCGGGTTGGAACATATCAACGAAACCTATGATGGAAAAAATGAATATACTGCAGACGATAATGGGATATCATATAGTGTCAATGGCAGGCTGAATATGAGGAGATATGCAACAAACTCTGATATCAACTTAATTTTTCAAAATAGATTACAAACGGGGCGTGCACCGGGAACCTTACAAAATAATGGAGCCCCGGAAGTAACTTTTTATGTAAATGCCCATCCCCATGATCATATGGCCGGAGGTTTGGCCAGGAATCGAGACCTTAATAATAATGGAAAAATCGATGATTTTGAAATCAGATGGTATGTACCGGTAATTGATACATATCTGCGTATGGTGTTGGGAACCGTTTCCCTGAAAACACCTCTTTTTAACCTGCTTGATTATGCCCGGGATGAAATCACGGCCGGCACTGGAACCCTGTTTTCTCATTACGCTTCAAGCGACAACAAAATGATATGGGCTGAGGAGCTGTCTGCCGTAAGCCAAATAAATGATTATGGTGGCATCACGGGCAATATGAGATGTATCCGAAACCTCGGCGAAAGCATGACTGACCCCATAACTGATAATAATAAAGTGCAGACAGCCTATGAATTTGATGAAGTGAAAAGAGAGGTTTCCATGACCTATTACCGCACGGCAGCCTTGCGACCTGAAACTCAGGACAACCTTCCTTCACATTTTGTGGGAGATATTCAAAGTTATCCGGCCAGAAGATTTAAGGTGGCAAAGCAAATGGTGACAAATGAAAATTATAAACCATTATCGACATCAAATGATTATATTTATTTGAATAAAACGGGGAATGAGATAAATGCACTTGCCACACGCCCCAATGAGGATGCTTCAAGCCGTAAGAGATGGGAAGCAACTATCAACGACAATATTATCGCCGGAGGTTACTACGAAAATCAGGATGAATCAGACAAAGGCACATGGAGATTGCCTAATATTAATGAGTTGGCTATTTTGAAATTCTTGGGATTACTGCCACCCGGCCAAGCATTTATTTCTTGTACACGTGAATATTTCGAAGGACGAGATTTTTACTATATGGGAGTTAACTCTATCCATGAAATTTCTGCTGATCCATGGGCATGGGATCCGCTTTATGTGATTTGCGTAAAAGACGTAATCGAATAATTATCAGTGGTGAAGGTGAAAGTCGGGAAGTAAGGGTAAATATTTTAATTTTCAGAAAGTTTTCTTATATTTGCTAATCAGATATTAATAAATTGTAAAACGGATTGATAACAAAACCGAGATAAAAGATGAAAAAATTCTTACTTACCGCAATGATTGCAGCCTCAACGCTTATTGCGTTTGCCGAGACTGCAGTCTATGACTTTACCTATGCCGAGGGAAGCCTATTGACCTACGGAAAAGGTAAAAGAGAGATCGTTGACGTAGCAATGTGTATCAACGATCTCGGTTTTGCGGGTCTGAAGCTGAAAAGCTTTCAGGCGTACATCAATCCTA
>JAFLTN010000152.1 GCA_022510445.1 Muribaculaceae bacterium
AGAATCAGGCTGATCCTCTCAATTCATTGACAATCATTAACAATTCTTCACGCACATTCAAAGGGAGGTTGATTTGGCGAAGACTCATGCTTCGAGCCCATCCTGGCACGTCTTGGGGAAGCAGGGTAAGTAAAACGTCACGAAACTGTTCCTCCTCTTCCGATGAATAGCTATCTGCAGCTCTTCCTTTAAAACGGTCGAGTTCTTCGTCATCATAATAAATAATTTCATCAGATAAAGGTGAAAGGCTCGTCTTTTCACACACCAGATGTTGCCCGCAACATAAATCACCATGATCGGGAGAAGCGAAAGGAGCCTTCGAGCCCGTAGTGTTGGGATCGGGATTTTCCTCGGATTCATGCGTATTATTAAGGTTTCTTCGATAAAAGATTACATCGGTTATGAAAAGTACCACACCAATGACTATCATTGCCACTAATATTACTAAAGCACCTTTCATTCTTATATTCTCTTAGTGACGACCATTTTGTTTTCTTTAAGCAGACAGGAAAGTCCTAAATGAGGAATCTGGTCCCAGAAACGGGCAAAAGATTTCTCGACACACTGAGGACTTTCAATAGTTATCGAACCTGTTTTTAAGGCTACCATGGCAAAAGCCATTGCAACTCTATGATCATCATGAGGATCAATTATGATATTTTGTTGCGGACTGCCTATGCTTCCATCCCAATCTATATAATCATCTCCTGTAGATAATTCAAATCCTAATTTAAGAGATTCCGATCTTAGGGTTTCGATTCTGTCGCTCTCTTTGAATCTGAGGTTTTTTACTCCGGAAAAATGAAATCTGATGCCCCGACAAAGACAGGCTAAGGCATAGGGCAACAAAATATCAGGGTTATCGGAGAAATCAAGGTTCACGAAATCAGGATTGGACGATTCGGTAATTTTAAGGACAGTTCCCTCGGAATTAAAACTGCTGCTTACTCCAATCTCTCTGTACATCTCAGTTATTCTTGAATCTCCTTGCAGGGATGTGCCGGGGGGTAAAAGATCCCTTAGGCAAATTTCACCGCATCCCAGAGCAACAGCCTCATAAAAGAAAGCCGCAGCGCTCCAGTCAGCCTCCACCCGGAAATTGTCGGGCACATCATAAGTCCCGTTCTTGATCAGAACATATTTGTCAGTGATGTGGAGATCTATCCCGAATCCTCCCAAAAGTGAGGCTGTCATTTCAATATACGGACGTGAGACTACAGGAGTAGTAAAATTGAGTTTAATTCCATTCTTCCAGTAGGGAGCCACAAGCATAAGGGCAGAAATGAACTGAGAGCTGATATCACCACGGATTGAGAATTCACCCCCCTCAAGTTTTTTGCCGTTAATTCTGTAAGGTCCCAGACTTTCGGGACCTTGTGGAGTAATTTCCGCACCGGCCTGTGTCAGCACATCAAGGAGAGGCTGCATAGGACGGGAGCAAAGGCGAGGTGTACCGGTGATAACAAAGTCAGCGTCAGGAGTGGAGGCACAGACGGCTGTGACAAATCTGAAAGCCGTACCGGATGAATTTACATCTATCGGGCTTTCTCCAAAGTCTATTGGTTCCTCATCAGAATAAAGTGCAAGCAAAGCCTGTTGAAGCACCATCAGATCGTCATTATCTTCGAAGTAAGGCTCTGCAGGCAATGATCCCGAGAAATAGGAGGCAACGAGAAAACGGGCTCCGATACTTTTTGAAGCAGGCAGTTCAATAAATTTATATTGTTTTCTATCCATTTTTTCTCATTAAAAGACATGCATCGCCGTAAGATAAAAATCGGTAATCTTCCTTTAATGCTATTTCATACATCTTGCGCCAGGCCGCACCGGCATTTAATTGTCTGCTGCCATCTAAAAAAGAAGATACAAGCAGCAGCAGAGTAGACTTAGGCTGGTGAAAGTTTGTGACCATAATATCGGTAATTCTCCAATTGAAGCCCGGGGCAATCATTATAGCTGTGGTAGCGGTAAAAGAGAGTCTCCCGTTATTGATCATCCAGTCGGCAATGGTTTGCAGAAGTTCCGGAGTGTTAAAATTCCGGTAGGCTTCATCATAAGCGAGCCATTGGGGGATATGGAAGGGATTTTTGAGTCCCAGTTTTATTCCCAGGCCGATATAAGGCAAGGATTCAAGAGAACGAACTGAAGTAGTGCCTACTGCCACAACCGGTTTACCATTAATATTCCGGTCTATTAATTTTTTAATGAGGGAAAGAGTGACAGTAAAAGGTTCGGAGTGCATGTCATGCTCGCCGATGGTTTCACTCTTGACGGGTCTGAAAGTTCCGGCGCCGACATGGAGTGTAAGTTTTTCCACCGGGATTGCATGAGCAGATAATCCGTCGAAAACAGAGGTGGTGAAATGCAGGCCTGCTGTAGGAGCAGCCACAGAGCCTTTCACCTCAGCAAAGACAGTCTGATAATCTGAGATGTCGCATTCTTCAGATTCACGGTTAAGATAAGGAGGGATAGGTATTTTACCGGCACATTCAAGGAGCTGCCCGAAAGTAAGGTTACTGTCGCTCCAAGAGAATTCAATTTCGCACCCGCCTTCCGGTAAGTCATTAATTTTTTTTGCAGAAAGGACGACACTGGAATTGCCGGGTGTCAGGACATTCGCTTTTATCTGACCCTCTTTCCATTTTTTGAGGTTCCCGACAAGACATTTCCAAAAGCAATGATCTTTCGATTGAAAATTCAGAGCGTAGTCGGAGGGAGATAGAGGTTCAAGGAGGAATATTTCAATTGCTGCTCCGGTGTCTTTATGAAAAAGGATACGGGCATTAATAACTTTAGTATCATTGCAGACTAACATTGAGCCCGGAGGGAGAAGATCGGGTAGCTCCTTGAATTTCCGGTGAAAGAATTTGCCTTGAGGAGTTCTGAGGAGAAGCTTACACTCGTCCCTTTTTTCGAGAGGATGCTTAGGTATACGGTTTTCCGGAAGTTCGTATGAGAAGTCTTCGATTCTTATGTCTTGAACCATAATGAAGCAGAAATTTTCAGCAAAAATACAAAAAAAGGAGAAAAGGGGAATATAGAAGGAGCTAAGGGAAAGATAATTTTAATGTCAAAAGTTTTGAGTATAAAAAGAAATGATTAACTTTGCAATCGCAACGCTCAACGGCCCTGATGGCGGAATTGGTAGACGCGTTGGTCTCAAACACCAATGGGGTTAAACCCGTGCCGGTTCGATCCCGGCTTAGGGCACAAAATTGACGATTTAACTTACTGATAATCAAAGTTAAATCGTCAATTTTATTTAAACTGCGTACGATATGCGTCATTTGGCCCTGAAACAAAGATGCTTGGGCTTTACAGAATTTCTGAAAACAAAGAAGGATTAATCTTCACTACTTAATAAATTTTTCAGGCCACAGGAGGGAACATGTTTCCTTTCTGTGGTTTTTTATTAAATTATAGAAGGGAGAAAAAATATATGAAACATGTTCCGTTCCCATTATTCGTCTTGGTTGCCAATTTTTAATTATTTTTGCATTTCATAGCAATTCAAGCTGACCTTGACCAATCAATGTAAGTAAAACTTATATTTAACATATTAAGAAACTTCCTTATGGGAAACAAAGGTTTGGTCACCTGTCAGCCCTATGAGGAAGTTTCTGTTTTTTAAATACTCGATTGAATTCAATGAGATGACCTCTATACTTAGAAGTGCATATTCCATTGATACTAGATTGTTAAATTTTCAATATGGGGCAAGAACTTCATAAAAGGATAGAATTGTGGAAAAAACTTTTGCTGGACTTAGGTAAAAGAAATCGTCTTCTCAACTTCAAAGAAGGGAGACGCTCTAATGTGCTAATATCAGCCCCATCCTATAATGAGTTATTTAGACGTATTGCAATTCAAGAAAAAGAATTACTGTTCCCCTATGCAAGAAAAACAGATATTGATAACGAAGGAGAAGAAATATATTCTGAAATAATTAAGGGGGATATTGAGACTACAAGACAAATTGGTGATTTACAGAAAACACTAAAAGTTTTACGTTATAGAGCGAACACATCAATTGAAGAACAAGGTATTAATATATTGTTCTTAGCTTTTGGATTGTTAAAATGGACTGAAAGAGAGGATTCTAAGGAGGTTTTGTCATCT
>JAFLTN010000153.1 GCA_022510445.1 Muribaculaceae bacterium
GCCTCGGGGTAGCCCTGTTCATTCTGGGTATGCCGGTGATAGGGCTGTCGGCCTCTTCCCTGCCTTTCGGAGTAGCCGGGGCTGCCTGGATCGGCGCGGCCCTTATTCTTATGATAATAGGCACCATGTCGCAACGCATCAAGGATATTATGGTGATTCTTATCCTGGGTATGATGTTTTCATCCGGAGTGTCGGCTGTGGTGCAGATCCTCCAGTTTCTGAGTCGCGACGAGGCTTTGAAATCTTTCGTAATCTGGACTATGGGATCACTCGGAGAGGTGACTTCGTCTCAACTCCCGGTGCTCTTCTGCGGAATTTTTGCCGGATTGGTTATTGCAGTCTTCACCGTGAAACCCCTCAATCAACTCCTCTTGGGTGAAGATTATGCATTGACAATGGGCATGAATATCCGGCGCACTCGCGGACTGCTTTTCCTGAGCACCACTCTGTTGGCCGGAACCGTGACGGCTTTTTGCGGGCCCATCGGCTTTATAGGTCTTGCGATGCCTCATGTCACACGGATGATTTTCGACAATGCCGATCATCGAATCCTGGTGCCGGCAAATATGCTCACCGGGGCTTCTATCCTGCTTGTGTGCGACATATTCTCCAAAATGTGGGTTCTCCCCATCAATGCCATCACATCGTTGGTGGGAATCCCGGTAATTGTCTTTGTAGTTCTTAAAAATAAGTCGTTCGCCGCATGATTCAACTTAAGGATTTCTCGATAGGTTTTCATGAAAGGATACTCCTGGACAAAGTGTCTACGGATTTTCTCTCAGCCGGCCTCACAGCGCTTATAGGCCGCAACGGCTCAGGGAAGTCAACTCTCCTGAAGGCCATTTGCGGATTGAATGACAATTATTCTGGAGAAATTTTAATAGAGGGGGAAAACCTTCGTAAAATCTCAAAACAGAAATTGGCTCATACCATTGCATACGTGAATACCCAAAGACCGAGAATGGCCAACCTTAAGTGTTTCGACGTTGTGGCATTGGGACGTTCGCCTTACACGGGCTGGAACGGCAGACTGTCGGCTCAAGACCGGGAAATTGTGGGAAAGGCTCTTGAAACTGTGAAGATGACTGATTATCAATCAAGTTATTTCAGCAGTCTGAGTGACGGCGAGAGTCAGAAGGTGATGATAGCACGGGCTCTGGCCCAAGACACTCCTTGCATCGTACTCGACGAACCTACCTCTTTCCTTGATCTTCCGGCCCGCTATGAACTGGTGAGTCTGCTAAAAGAATTGGTGGAAACACAGTCGAAAACCATTCTTTATTCCACCCATGAATTAAACATAGCCCTGAAACTTTGCGACGAAATCGCCTTGATAGATTCCCCTACCCTCATCAATCTTCCGGCATCTCAAATGCTCGAACGTCTATCCTCCCTCAATCATCCCTTCTCCCTCTTCCTCTAATACATTGCAGTGAATTATAACAACTCTCCTGCATAGAGTTGCTCTATAGGAAATATCAGATCCCAATTTTTACCCCAGACTACATTACCATTTTCTATGGAAAATCTTTTAAATTTCTTAGGATCAAGATATTTATTATATTGTGGATGAGGATGTCTGCGTATAAAACTCCCTATGTCTACCCGACTTAGTTTTTGATCATTAAAAGTGATTTCCACTTTTAAGTATCCAATATCCTCCACTTTTATAATTTTAATACCACCCATTCTTTAAATTTTCTTAGTTATTTTAGTACTTCTAACTGCTTGCTTCATCACAAAAAATTTAACCCACTTTTCAATTTAAATAAAAGATAAATCCAAAGTATTCAAAAATGATTATCCCGAATAATATCCCAACAGGCCTTTGTAGGGACGCAAGGTCATTGCGTCCTCTGATAATCAATAAATTAGAATCTTTTTGTTTCGGACACACGAGCCGTGTGTCCCTACATTTTAGAATAATTTCCTCACTTGGGTTTTTTATGAGGATAGTCATTATTCAAATATCTTAGGCATAACGGTTATTGGGTATGATTAATTGCAAAGGTATATATTTTCTTAATTAAGAGAAAAACTTAACCCAAAATTTCTCATTGTAAAGTTGTTTTCGTAGCAAAAAGAGACACATCTTTCGATGTGTCTCTTTCCTTATTGTTAACTTAATACAAGTTATTTAACCACAACTTTGGAAACCTTGTTACCTTTTTTCATCAGATAAATACCCTTGGAAGGATTGTTTACTTTCACACCACCAAGGTTATAGAATACCACCTCTTCGTCAGCAGTTTCCACTTCAAGGCCTTCCACGCCTACTGTAGCGTTCGACGGTGAGAATGAGAGTGTGTAACCATCAGGTACGGATGAAGTAAGATATGAATTTGCAGGTTGAGCATCAGCGCTTACCCATGATGCATTCATTATTGAATCACTATCCGACTCATCTGAAAGAGTCATCAAAGTGCTTGTAGCGCCTTTAAGAGCAACATATACAGGACCTTGATTACCTGAGTAATCTCCCTCTGCGGCTGCCAGACTGTCGCAATTGTTGAATACTATTTCAATAGTTCCGTCAGATTTCAGAATGATCTGCATATCAATAGGAGCACCATTGGTAGCCATCGTTTTGTTGAAGCCCCAGTTCTTATATTGCACAGTCATCGTGCCGTCGGAAGCCAGATAACTGATCTCTGTGTCATCAAAACAAGTCGGGCTCTGCTGATCTACGCAACCCAATACATTATAAACGTCTCTCTGGAATACGAATTTACCCATGTGGCCATCCATTATAAGACCTCCGGTAAGTATTCCGCTTATCGTTTCTCCACCGAGCATTACATAACCGCTGGTAGAAATCAGGATATGAGAGAATGTGTTGCCGGCATACGGGAAATCGAAACCTAATGGAATACCGGGTAAAGAAGTGGGAGCATCCGGTAAAGCAGTGCAACTTACCTGTCCATTATTACCCATCAAAACTGCTTTGAAAGTATTATCCTCCGGTTGCATTCCTTCTTCCTGAAGATCAGAGTAGATATCCCAATCCATCACTACGGTTCCTCCTGTGATTGCATTGTAGGTACCCTCCGAACCATTGAAAGTATATTTTTCAATTGGTGCGGCTTCGTCATCATCATCGTCATCATCACCAGTGTCACCACCGTCGTCTCCACCGGGGTTGCTGCTACCTTCGGCTACAGAGAAAGTCACCGTATATGTGCCGGCCTTGTAAAGGGTGTTGTTCTTGCCAAAGGGATTAAAATCTCCCATCAGATAATAATAATCCTCGCCGGCTTCCACATCATAGTAATATTCAGTGCCTTCGTCATTATAGGTATACTGAACGGCCATTTCTTTGTCCGATTCAAATAATACCGGTCGACCGGATAAAACTGTTGCAGCCGGATCGTAGGATATTGTGAGAACACCTGTCTTAGAGGGTGTGAATACTCCCTGATAGGAAAGTGACTGGGAACCTACCAAAGTGATTGGATCATTTTCTTCAATAGTAACCAATTCAACCGGTTTCTCTTCTTCAACAGTGTATTTCAGTGAAATAGCAGCATTAGGAACATTTTCTCCGTCAACCGTGAAATTTACAAATCCTTCAGGAACGGTAATTGTATATTCCCCCGGGGCAGTTGCCAAATCACCCAATTGAATAGACCATGAGATTGGACGGAGGCTCATCTTTATCTCTTTGTCAAATTGCAAAGGTGTGCTTGTACCCGAACCATCGGTTAAAGTACCCGTTACATCTCCGCTCATAGCCTCAGCTGTAGGCGCCATCGCTGTGGCAGTACCCCAATTTGTAAGGGAAATGGTTTTTAGTTCTGTTACTGTAGAACCATTCGCAGGAGTAATCGTACCCGGTGACAAAGTATCAGCGGAGATAGTTGTGCTCCCGGCAATTCCCAGGCCCAAGAGAAGGAGCATCCCGCCCATTCTCTTCAAATTTGTGCTGTAGAATTTTTTCATACTAATAATGTTTGGTTAATAATTATGTGTTTCTACTTTTTCAATTTCTTACATATACCTTTTTACCGTTGACAATATAGATACCGGGGGTGGTGATCCTGTCAACTCTCAGTCCGTTTA
>JAFLTN010000154.1 GCA_022510445.1 Muribaculaceae bacterium
GTGGAATACGATGCCACTCATCCGGCTCTAAGGGAGAAACTTCAGCAGACACGCCTGAAACTTTGGAAATTCAATAATCTCTCGCCGGATCAAACGGAAGAAATGACCGAGATACTCAGCCATCTGTTTGGAGCGATAGGAGAGCGGTTTATCATAAACCAACCTTTCACATGCGACTATGGCTGCAACATCTTTTTAGGCGAAGATTGTTTCATCAATTTCAATTGCACGATTCTTGACGAGGCAAGAGTGACAATAGGGAAGAATGCCTTTCTGGGCCCTAATGTAAGCATTTACACGGCATGCCATCCATTGGATCCGGAAAACCGCAACAAATTTATAGAATGGGCAGAACCGGTCTCCATCGGCGACAATGTATGGATAGGCGGAGGAGTCACCATCCTTCCAGGCGTCACAATTGGAGACAATGTGGTAATAGGAGCCGGCTCGGTGGTCACCAAGAACTTCCCGTCAAATGTCGCCATTGCCGGTAATCCGGCAAAAATTATAAAATCTCTTGATTGAGGTCCGCAAGCCATTAGTCGGCCTCTACGGCATCGGGAGCCTCTCCTCGCGGCAATGTGAACTGCAGCCATAGGAAACCGATGATTCCGGCCAGCACTGATCCTGCCACAATTCCGAGTTTGGCATGATTCAACAGATCTGCCTGTTCGGGATTCGCTCCGAAGGAAATCGTGGCTATAAACAGCGACACTGTGAAACCTATGCCTCCCAGCATGGCGATCGATGCCATCTCCTGCCAGTTGGAATGGGCCGGCATTGGAGCCAGACGGAGTTTCACCGTCAACCACGAGAAGGTGAAGATACCCATAAATTTACCCACCACCAATCCAAGGATAATGGCCAGACTGATGCCCTCGAAAATTGAAGCCGGGTCCATATCCAGCAAATAAATCCCGGCATTTGCAAAAGCAAAAATCGGTACGATAAAAAAGTTTACAAACGGGTGAAGCGAGTCTTCAAGTTCCTGGAGAGGGGATATCACCTTATCGGATGCCGATTCTATCTGCTTAAGCCAGTTCATCTGCTCCTTGTTGAGGATGCTCCTTTTAGTAAGGGCCTCCACATCCACATCGCGGAAATGACTGATGGCTTTCCTTATTTTCTTAATATATTTCTTAGGGGCGAAAACGGGAGTGGCCGGTACACACAATGCCACAAGCACTCCGGCAATTGTGGGATGTATTCCCGAATTCAGGAAGAGAAACCATACCACACCTCCCACCAACAGGTAGAAAACCTTTGATTTTATTCTCATTGCGGCCCCAAGCAGCAACACTCCGAGGAGCACCGCGGCATATATCAGAAACATCACCTCTATATGAGAAGAATAAAACACAGCTATCACAATGATGCCTCCGATGTCGTCCACCACGGCAAGTGTGGTGAGAAATATTTTCAGCGACAGGGGCACCCGGTTCCCGAGCATCGCTAACACACCCAGGGAGAACGCTATGTCGGTAGCCATCGGTATGGCCGCTCCATGGGAGAAATCTGTGCCCGCACTCAGCCACAAGAAAATCGCCACAGGCACTATCATTCCTCCGATTGCCCCGACAATGGGCAGGAGGGCCTGTTTGAATGATGCCAATTCGCCCACAAGTATCTCCCTCTTTATTTCAAGACCGATACTGAAAAAGAATATAGCCATCAAGGCATCATTGATGAAACTTAGAAGCGACATCGGGTGGCCGCTATGGCTGAACACGTTGAAATCACCCACCTGAAGACGTATTTCCTGGTCCCAAAACTCAAAATAATAACTGTTGATGGCCGGGATATTGGCCACTACAAAAGCAAGCAGTGTGGCAAAAATCAGGATGTTTCCTCCGGTGGCATGGCGGCGTATAGCCTGACGTGCCGCATAGAAAACAGATATGTTTATATTATTGGTGTTATTACTCATATCTTGCACTTTCTATTTCCGAGAAAATAATTTATCCCTCCTTAACTCGTTGAATTTCACGGAAATACACCGTCCCCATATTAATACAATTGGGAGAACGCATCTTAGTTTCTAAATGCAAAATTAAACAAAAAATATTAAACGCCTTTCTTCAATTTTTGATTATGTGCCTATCTCTGAAAGGCTATACCAATTTTTCACCGTTGCTCCGGCCGGCAGTTTTTTTACTACAATGGCCAATCTTATTAGATGCATATATTCCGGATCAATGTCGGCGGTAGTGCCGAGAATAGCAACCCAGTTATAGGTATTATCTTCTGTATTTCTGTAAAATCTGTTTGAATAGGTGTCAATATTCCATCTATGGGTCAAATACATAAGCAATAATGTATTTTCTTTAAAATTGATTTGCTCGAATGCTTCATTTTGCCCTATGGGGTCATTCGGCAAATCCTTAATGTCATTAATAATACGTTCGTGGTTTGTCAGATTAGACAACTCCTGCCGCTGCTCTTCATCCATCTCTTCCGGATTTATGTCTATTGAAACGGGAATAAAGGAGTAGGCAATAGGTAAATTCACCTCTAAATCAAGTTCATCGTTTTTATTGCAGGAGGAGAACAAAAAAGATATCAAAAATAAAAGGAATACTGATTTTTTCATATCGATAGAATTCTTTCCGTAAAATAAGACCCCGTTCCCCAATTTTTGTTAATGCGGGGGTCGCATATTTGCTTCAGATTTGGTCATGCAGTTTCAGGAGTGTAGCGGGCTACATGACTGTAACAAAGGACCAAAGATGAAGTGAAGATGCGAGACCAACGGGAAATATTTTTAATAATTAAACGACAATAATTTTAATAAATTTTACGATATTACTCCCGTCCCGGTGACTTTTCGCGATCTTCAGCAAGTTGCGTCGGTTACAATGCCCACATTGCTCCCTTCTTAACTTGTTGAATCTCATCGAAAATTCACCGCCCCGCATTTTAACAAGAATTGGGGAACGGGGTCTTAATAATTTGGATGGATTTTCACCCCTTTCCCTTTCATTATAGACCGAGTTCTTCTCTGGTGGATTTTGTCAATTTTTTGACAATCAATTCGTATGATTGCTTCACAAGATTTTCGATTTCCTTTTCCGGAACGTCAGAATCAAGCACCACCTTTATCCAATGGGTTTTGTTCATATGCCAAGCCGGCTGTATACCTGTATACTTATCCTGCAATGCCTTAATATTTTCCGGCGCACACTTGATATCACAGAATTTATTCTCGATATCAAGAAGGCAAAACCATTTATCGGCAACCGTAAAAGTAATCAGATTCCGATACTGAGGTTCAGTCCACGGAGCGTTTTCCTTTGCCTGTGGCAACGATAAACAATAATCCCTAAAATCTTCTACATTCATAATTCAATCTTTTTATAAATAAACAACACCCAAAAACATAGTGTTCTATAACCACAAAATTACAGAAGAAATATGGAAAAAAGCTCAATTTTGAGAAAGAGGCAGATTATACAGTCGAAGAACACTTGTTACTCAAAATCTCGGTCATCCAAAAGTATCTACGAATCATCAAAGCATTAGTATTTTAAAGCATTTATCGAATACAAAATTCGAATGTATAAAACTTACAGTTTTCAGTCTGGAATATTCAATTTAGTTTATCTCCAGGACTATACTATTTCTATTAGTCGCTCAATACACTTTTTCATTATTTGTTAAATACTTAATCTAGTCCTTCCCGTCGATATTTCCGATTGAAAACAATACACCTCTATCCTCTAACTTCAAAATGTCTTTTCGCTTCCATACGACTTTTTTGGAGCTATGGCAAACATCAAAATCCTCTCTTACCTCTCTATCATAAGAATAAGAAATTGTTTCTGTTTAGATCAATAATTGATAAATTTTTTGGCATTCAGTTCTCCAAATATGTTTTTTGTGTAATTTTACAACTAATTAATCAAAATAGAATATGAAAAAGGGTTTATTAACTATATTTTTAGGATTTTTGTTCTTAAACTTATACTCTCAAACTCTACATTCTTATAAGGGTTGGTATAATGCAATAGATCATGACAAGCCAATAATGT